>NZ_JAGKRH010000024.1:0-46738 GCF_017939245.1 Aeromonas sp. PrichA-15
AGGGACTCAAACTTTCCGGGAGGACAGGCGTGAATGAAGTCGAGAGCTTGGTCGATACGCATAAAAAAATCCGAAACCCAACAAGGAGTTTCGGATTCTTACACAGCCTGAGGATCGGTCAATGGATCCTTAACTGATCGGCATTATGGGCCTGGCCCCCGTTTTTTCTCCACGCCCCTCAGCGGCAGCTGGGCTGTACCGTGAAGGTACGCCTCGCATCCACCGGCCCCAGTTCGGCCAGCAAACGGCGGCCGAGCAGCACAGGGTAGATCATCTTGCTGCGATCCCGCAGGGTGAACCACTCCTCATAGACCTTGTCGCCGACGCAGATGCTCATGGTCACCGTGGGGCGTTGTTCCATGCCGCCCGCCCCCCGCACCGTGACGCTGCGCTCCACCGGCCGCTCCAGGGTCTGGCGCACCACCTTGTCGGTGTTGGCGTCGGTCAGCTCCAGGTTGAAGCGCACCCAGGGCTTGCCGTCGCGTTTGAAGTGTCGCAGATCCCGGGCATCCAGAGAGGATGTGAGGGCGCCGGTATCCAGCTTCATCTTGACCGCCACCCCGGAGGGCATGAGCAGCCCCTTCTCGATCCAGCCGTAGCTGGCCGGCGCCGCCATGCTGCTGCCGCACAACGCCAGCAGCATGGCCGCACCCACCATCATTTTGCCCATCTCGCTCTCTCGCCTTGTGTAACCTGGGCCCAGATCTATCACAGCCGCCCGGCGGGTCAACCGGATTCTGGCGCGCAGGGGAGCGGGCTCTGGACGCGGTACCAACAGACGACAATCCATGCCGGGTACGGCGCGTGAGTGGGGAATGAAGCAGGAAAACGAGGGGAGAACAGGGTGCGGGATGACGCTGGCGGCCATCCTCAGGTTGTGACGCCAAAGGCTACCACAGCGGTGCGTGAATTATCAGTCTTGTTCTGACGGGATTTTTGCCTACACTGCTGTAAACCGGAGGGCCTGAAAACCACCGGTTTTTTTGCGCCTGCCGAAAAGTTGCCACTGCAAAGTGACCTCTCACACAAGGCTCAATAAGGAATTCGCAATGCGTATCGAAGAAGACTTGAAGCTCGGTTTCAAGGATGTCCTGTTTCGCCCCAAGCGCTCTACTCTCAAGAGCCGTTCCCAAGTCAGCCTGACCCGCCAGTTCACCTTCAAGCACACCCAGACCCGATGGCAGGGCGTGCCCGTCATCGCCGCCAACATGGATACCGTCGGCAGCTTCGCCATGGCGCGTACCCTGGCCAGCTTCGAGATGATGACGGCGGTGCACAAGCACTACAGCCTTGCGCAGTGGCAAACCTTCGTCAATGAGACCGACCCGGCCCTGCTGGGCCACGTAATGGTCTCCACCGGCACCTCCGAGGAGGACTTCACCAAGACCCGCCAGATCCTCGCGATGTCCAGCGCCCTGCGCTTCATCTGCGTGGACGTGGCCAACGGCTACTCCCAGCACTTCGTCGAGTTTCTGCGCAAGATCCGCGAGGCCTGCCCGAACCACGTCATCCTGGCGGGCAACGTGGTGACCGGCGAGATGGTGGAGGAGCTGATCCTCTCCGGCGCCGACATCGTCAAGGTGGGCATAGGCCCGGGTTCGGTCTGCACCACCCGGGTCAAGACCGGGGTCGGCTACCCGCAGCTCTCCGCCATCATCGAGTGTGCCGATGCGGCCCACGGCCTGGGTGGCCAGATCGTCGGTGACGGCGGCTGCACCTGCCCGGGGGATGTAGCCAAGGCGTTTGGCGGCGGCGCCGACTTCGTGATGCTGGGGGGCATGCTGGCCGCTCACGAAGAGTGCGGCGGTGAAATCGTCGAGGTCGATGGCGAGCCCTTCATGAAGTTCTACGGCATGAGCTCGGCCAGCGCCATGGACAAGCACGCCGGCGGCGTCGCCGAGTATCGCGCCTCCGAAGGCAAAACCGTGCTGCTGCCCTACCGCGGCCCGGTGGAGAACACGGTGCGCGACATCCTGGGTGGGGTGCGATCCACCTGCACCTATGTGGGTGCCAGCCAGCTGAAAGAGCTCACCAAACGCACCACCTTCATCCGGGTGCGCGAGCAGGAGAACAACGTCTACGGCAAGGAGTAAGTCCCTCCTTCGGCCCCGAGCCGACCGTTAGAAGCCAGCCAACCGGTGTGCTACCCTGCGCACCGGTTTTTTTGCATCTGGGATCCCGCGCCATGACAAGCCCTCTCCCCCCGTTCGACTGGGACATCTTCTGCTGCGTCGTCGACAACTTTGGTGACATCGGCGTCACCTGGCGACTCGCCCGCCAGCTCAAACAGGAAGGCGCGCTCCCGGCGCAGAAGAGTGAGGTGCAGGTGCGGCTCTGGGTGGACGATCTGGTTAGCTTCGCCCGCATCTGCCCGGCGCTCGACCCCGCACAGGACGGTCAGTGGGTCGATGGCATCTATGTCCAGCACTGGCACGAGCGCCTCCCCGCCGACATGACCCCGGCCAGGGTGGTCATCGAGGCGTTTGCCTGCGAGCTGCCCGCCCCCTTTATCGAACGCATGGCCGAGCAGACCACGCCCCCCTGCTGGATCAACCTCGAATACCTCTCGGCCGAGAGCTGGGTCGAGGATTGCCATGGCCTCGCCTCGCCCCAGCAGGTCGGCAGCCGGCGCCTCGACAAGTACTTCTTCTTCCCGGGTTTCACCGCCAGAACCGGCGGCCTCTTGTGCGAGCACGGCCTCATCGTCGAGCGCGAGCGCTGGCAACAGGATGAAGCGGGACTGACCGCCTACTGGGCCAGCCTCGGCCTGCCACCCCAACGAGAAGACGAGCTGCGGGTCAGCCTCTTTACCTACGAGAGCGAGGCGCTCAGGAGCCTGGTCGAGGGCTGGCGCCAGAGCGTCACCCCCGTCACCCTGCTGCTGCCGCTGGGGCGCTCCCTCGACGATGTGCTCATCGGCGCAGGACTGGCAGAGGCCATTCCCGGTGCCCGGGCCGGAGATCTGCTCCAGGCGGGCAACCTCACCATCAAGCTGCTGCCGATGACCGATCAGAGGGGCTACGATCGCCTGCTGTGGAGCTGCGATCTCAACCTGGTGCGCGGGGAGGACTCCTTCGTGCGGGCCCAGTGGGCGGGGCGCCCCTTCCTCTGGCATATCTACCAGCAGGAAGAGGATGCCCACATGGTCAAGCTGGACGGTTTTCTCGACCACTACCTCTCCCCCTTGCCAGCGCCGGCCGGTCAGTGGCTGCGCCGCTTCAACCATGCCCTCAACCGGGGGGAACACACCGGTGAATTCTGGGCACAATGGCCGCAATACGCGGCCATATGGCAGCAACATGGGCGCACCTGGCCACAGAGGCTGCTGGCGGACGGGGATCTCGTCACGAGGTTGGTGAAATTTTTAGAAAGCCGTATATAATCTGGCAGTTTTTATCCGTCCGTTTCACGAACAGGAATTTTTTACATGAAAACCGCACAGGAAATCCGCGCTGGTAACGTAGTCATGATCGGCACCGAGCCGATGGTGGTCCAGAAGGCTGAATTCAACAAATCCGGCCGTAACTCCGCCGTGGTCAAGATGAAGCTGAAGGGTCTGCTGAACGGCAGCGCCACCGAGACCGTCTTCAAGGCCGACGACAAGCTGGAAGTCGTTCAGCTGGAGCGTAAAGAGTGCACCTACTCCTACTACTCCGACCCGCTGTATGTCTTCATGGACACCGAGTACAACCAGTACGACGTCGAGAAAGACAACCTGGGTGATGCCCTGAACTACCTGGTAGACGGCATGGAAGACCTCTGCGAAGTGACTTTCTACAACGAGAAAGCCATCTCCGTAGAACTGCCGACCACCATCGTGCGTGAAGTCGAGTACACCGAGCCGGCCGCCCGTGGCGACACCTCCGGTAAAGTGACCAAGCCTGCCCGCCTGAAGGGCACCTCCTACGAGCTGGCCGTTGCCGCCTTCGTGGAGATCGGTGACAAGATCGAAATCGACACCCGTACCGGTGAATTCAAGCGTCGCGTCAACTAAGTTGACCCCTTGATGTGATTGCAAAAAAAGCGAGCCAAGGCTCGCTTTTTTATTGGCTGGTACCTCACGGTCTGCCTGATGAGAATCCGTGCCCCTAGCGGCGATGGGCCAGTGCCCGCACCAGCCTGTCCCCCACCCCCTGTACCAGTTGCACCAGCAGCAGCAACATGACCACTGTCCCTGCCATCACCTTGTCGTCAAAGCGCTGGTAGCCGTAGCGGATCGCCAGATCCCCGAGCCCGCCGCCACCGACCACCCCCGCCATGGAGGAGAAGCCAATGAGCATCACCACCGTCAGGGTGAGTCCGGCCAGCAGCGCCGGCAAGGCCTCGGGCAGCAGCGCCTTGACGACCACGTGCCAGCCGCTGCCCCCCATGGCGAGCACGGCTTCGACGCGCCCCTTGTCCACCTCATCAAGGGCGCTCTCCACCACCCGGGCAAAGAAGGGGAAGGCCCCCAGGGTAATGGGGACGATGGCGGCGGTGCTGCCCAGTGAGGTGCCGACCACCAGCCGGGTCAGGGGGATCAGGGCGATCAGGAGCACCACGAAGGGGAGCGACCGCCCGATGTTGATACCGATCCCCAGCACCATGTTGAGACGGGGCAAGGGCAGCACGCCCCCGGGACGGGTCACCACCAGCAGCACCCCGGTCGGCAGCCCCAGCAACAGGGTGAACACGGCCGCCACTCCCACCATGTAGAGCGTTTCGAGCGACCCCTGATACATCAGTTCGAGCAAGGCATCGACACTCAGGCGACTCTGCATAAACGCACCTCCTCTGTGACTCCGTGACGCGCCATGAAACGCCGCAGGATCTCGGGATCCGGCAACAGGGCCTGCCGCACGCGGGAGTCGGGGTTGGCCAGCAGGGTGCCCAGAGCGCCGCTTTCCACCAGCTGACCCCGTTCAAGCAATGCCGCGTGATCGCAGATGGTCCTGACCACCTCCAGCTCGTGGGTGATGAGCACTATGGTGATCCCGAGGCGGCGGTTGATGTCGGCAAGCAGCGCCAGCACCGACTCCGTGGTCTCCGGATCCAGGGCACTGGTCGCCTCGTCACAGAGCAAGTGGCGCGGATTGGCGGCCAGGGCGCGGGCGATGCCCACTCGTTGCTTCTGCCCCCCCGACAACTGGGAGGGGAAGGCGCGACGGTGCTCGCCAAGCCCCACCAGTTCCAGCAGCTCGCTGACCCGAGCCGCCCGCTCCCGGCGCGCCACTCCGGCGATTTCCAGCGGGACTGCCACGTTCTCCTCCACACTGCGGGCGTGCAGCAGATTGAAGTGCTGGAAAATCATGCCGGTCCCCTGACGGTGGCGGCGCAAGGCCGCCCCCTCCAGTGCCGTAATGTCGCGGCCATCGAACAGGATGCGGCCCCGGCTTGGCCGCTCCAGCAGATTGAGGCAACGAATGAGTGTGCTCTTGCCCGCCCCGCTGCGCCCGAGAATGCCGTAGATGGCCCCATCCGGAATCTCGAGCGACACCCCCTCCAGAGCGGGTTGCCCGTGCCCCGGGTACTGCTTGCCGAGCCCCTCCAGCACTATCATGACTGCCGCCCGGCCACCGGAATCACCGACTCCTTGTAGCTCTTGCGAATGAAGTCGGCGATCGCCCTGGACTCCAGATCCCGCGCCAACTGGCGGATCCGCGGATCATCCTTGAGCGCCGGGGTGGTCACCAGGATGTTGGCGTAGGGATTGTTCTGGGCGCTCTCCAGCCCCAGGGCATCGCGAGCAGGCTCCAACCCCGCCTCCAGGGCATAGTTGCCATTGATCACCGCCAGATCCACGTCATCGAGGGAGCGCGGCAGCTGCGGCGCCTCGATCTCCAGGATCTTGAGCGCCTTGGGGTTGGTGGCGATGTCGTGCACCGTCGCCAGATCCCGCGCCGGATCTTCATGGCCGGCCTTGAGGGTGATGAGCCCCTCGTGCTGCAACAGATAGAGGGCCCGGCTCAGGTTGGTGACATTGTTGGGCAGGGCGATCACCGCCTTTTCCGGTACCTCCCTCAGGTGCTTGAACTTCTTCGAATAGATGCCAAGAGGCTCCACGTGTACGGTCGCGGCCACCACCAGCTCGGTGCCGAGCGCCTTCTCCTGATCCCGCAGGTAAGGGACGTGCTGGAAGTAGTTGGCATCCACATCACCCGCCACCAACAGGGCATTGGCATTGATGCCGCCGCTGAGCTCGATCACCTGCAGATCCAGCGAAGGGTCCTGGCGTTTCACCTCGCCGAGGATATCCGCATGGGGCAGTGGATCCGCGGCAACCCGCAGCGCCTGGGCTGCCTGGGCGGAGAGAGAGAGTCCGAGGGCCAATACCAGGCCGCTCAGGGAAAACAGTCCGTGCTTGTTCATCTTGTGCTCCTTGCCATGCAATCAATGGGGGGTTTCGCCGACCGCCAGCGCCCGGGGCGCCGGCAACAGATCGGCATGGTGGCGCAATGCCACATCAGGATGGGAACGCAGCAGCCCCTTGAGGTAGTTCCAGCCCACCTCCCGCAGCAGCGGATTGTGCGGGTCGGTGGCAGGCCCCCTGGCTTCACGGGCCAGTGCCTCGGGCAGCGGATAGACGGGCACCACGGCGTCGAGCTGGGCCCCCAGGAAGAAGGCGATGGAGAGACGCTCCTGCCCCGGTGCCGACGGCACCACCCGGTGCACGGTCGCCCGCAGGTAGCCGTTGCTGGCGAGCTCCAGCAGCTCACCGATGTTGACCACGAAGGTGCCGGGGAGCGGGAGCGCATCGATCCAGTGATCCGGCGCCACCTCCACCTGCAGGCCGGGCTGGTCATCCTGCAGCAGGAAGCTCAGGAAGCCCGAATCCTTGTGGGGACCGACCCCCTGGGTGGCGCCCCGCTCACCGGGATAGCGGATCAGCTTGATATGTTCGTTCGGACGCTCTCCATGCAGGGCATCGAAGGCATCTGGCGACAGTGCGAGCGCCTCGGCAAAAGCCCCGAGCAGGGTACGGGACATCCGGGTCATCTGCCCACGCCAGCGCGTCAGCACGGGTTGCAGTGTCGGCAGCGCCTCCGGCCACTGATTCGGCCCCTGCAACCGCCACCAGGGCGGGTCGCCCGCCGCGCGCGGCAAGGCAGGGCGATCGGCACCGATATCAAACTGCTCTCGCCAGTCGGGTTGACCCCGGGTCAGCTCCGCCCCCGGTCGGTTGTAGCCACGAAAATGGGGAGAGTGGATCATGGCGACCTGCTGCTTGGCCGCCAGAGGCAGCGCAAAGAAGGCCCGCGACAGCTGCTGCACCTCCTGCTGCAGCTCGGGATCGATGCCGTGGCCGGTCAGGTAGAAAAATCCCGTCTCTCTCGCGGCATCGCGCAACGATGCCAGAAAATCGGCCCGGGCGTCGGGCGAGGCATCCAGCTGCCTCAGGTCGAGGATGGGCAAATGAACCAAGGTGCTCATGGCGATAACGCTCCCTGTCGATGGAAAGTGAGGGTGAACCTCTCGTTCTGACGAGACAGGGGGGAGAATTCTCCGCCTGCGGCCAGTGGCGACATGCCCCGGCCCCCTGTCTGTCTGCCCTTACTGAACCATGTATGGGTCACGGGATGGAACAATCAAAACCGGGAATGCTTTGCCATTTGGAACAATCCCGGGCCCGTGTCCGGCCCGCCGGTCAGACCCTCTTCGCCACCGCCGATGTCGATGTGCCCCCTTGCCCTAAAGAAACCCCCGGCGAGGCCGCTATGAGGGAGTGCTGGAGGATCCCCCATGACATTTCGCCCCTATCTGCTGCTGACCCTGCTTGCTTTTGCCGCCCACGGCGCCGGGCAGGCACCGTCAGGCGCCGCCCCGGATCCAGCCCCCCTGGTTCCCCCCGACTACTGGCAGAGCAGCGACTGGCAGGGAATACCCGACAGCACCAGGGTGGACAAGCAACAGGTACTGTTTGCCAAGCACGACAGCAACAACTACGTGGGTCTGGTCATCCTGCTGCCCGACTGGCAGCGCAGCGGCCAGCTGTGGCAACTGACCCGGGAGCTGGGGCGCCTCGGTTTCGATACCCTGCTGCTGCTCCCCTCGCCGCAGCAGACCGAGCTCGACCCCGCCGCCGAGAAGAAACAGCAGGTCATCGACGATTTTCGCAAGCAGTTTGCCTCCCGCATCAGCAAGCTGGGGGATGCCAAGCTGCAGGAGGGGGGCTTCAAGCTGCTGCTGGCCCAGGGTACCAGCGCCGCCTGGGCCGCCAACCTCATCGCCAGCGAGCAGTTGCCCGCCCCCGATGCCCTGGTGCTGCTCGATGGCTTCTTCCCCAACCAGCTGAGCAACCAGACCCTCGCCAAGCAAATAGCCCAGGGCAGCATCCCTACCCTGGATCTCTATCAGGAGGAGGGAGGACGCTGGCCCCTGCTGGCAGCCGAAGCCCGCAGAAGCGAGAGCCGCCGCAGCCACAAGCTCAACTACCGCCCCTATGCCCTGATGGATCTGGAGGAGACGCCGGGGCGCATCCAGGGCTGGCTGACGCACCTGGGCTGGATCTGACCCAATCACTGAGTATCAAAAGGATTGGGCCAAACCAAAGCTGCCCCCCAGGCCAGCGGACTGGTCATCCCGCCCCCATCTTTGGCATGATGGCCTCATCAATGGCAGGAGGCTTCATGCAGCAAATCGTGTTTCTCGACAGCGACACCCTGGACACCGGCATCAATCTGCGCCGCCCCGATTTTCCCCATCACTGGCAAAGCTACCCGACCACGGCACCGGATCAGGTGGTGGAGCGGCTCAAGTGCGCCAGCATCGCCATCATCAACAAGGTGCGCATCGGGGCCGATGAACTGGCCCAGCTGCCCGAACTGCGCCTGATCGCCCTGGCCGCCACCGGCAGCGACAACCTGGATCTGGAGGCGTGCCGCGCCGCCAATGTCGCCGTGTGCAATATCCGCAACTACTCGGGCCCTTCCGTCCCCGAGCACGCCATGGCCCTGATGCTCGCCCTGTCGCGCAACCTGTTCGCCTGGCGCCAGTCCCTGCTGGAGGGGCGCTGGCAACAAAGCGGCCAGTTCTGCTTCTTCGACCACCCCATCACGGATCTGCATGGCAAGCGCCTCGGGATCATCGGCAAGGGAACCCTGGGACAGGCGCTGGGACAGCGGGCCAGCGCCATCGGGATGGAGGTTTACTATGCCCAGAGCCAGGTCGGCTCCCCGGGGGATGACGACAGGCTGCCCCTGGATGCCCTGCTGCAAAGTTCGGATGTGATCAGCCTGCACTGCCCGCTCACCCCCTACACCCGCCATCTCATCGGGGAGCGGGAGCTGGCCCTGATGAAACCGGGCGCCCTGCTCATCAACGTGGGCCGTGGCGGCCTGGTGGACGAGCAGGCGCTGCTCGAAGCCCTCGGCAACGGCCGTCTGGGCGGCGCCGGTTTCGATGTGGCGAGTGTCGAGCCGCCGCCTCCAGATCACCCTCTGATGCAGGCCCTGCGTTACCCCAATTTCATCCTGACTCCCCACGTGGCCTGGGCCAGCGAAGAGTCGATGCAGCGCCTCGCGGATCAGCTCATCGACAACATCAACGCCTTCTCCCTTGGCAGGCGCCAGCACCGGCTGGTGTAAGAGGCCGCTCGCCGCCCCTCACGGGCCGGCAGCGGGATCAAAAAAGGGGCCAAAGGCCCCTTTTTGTCGGTCAGCTTGCCGCGGCATCAGTCGTCATGCCATCTGTGCTTGCGGTGCTTTTTGTGTTTCTTGTGGTGCTTGTGATAGCGCCTGTCATCGTAATAGCGATCGCCGCGGCTCTCATGACCATCCCCGGTCCTGGCTCCGATGGCAGAGCCACCGGCACCACCGATGCCGGCGCCGATCAGCTGGCCCGTGCTGCCACCGACGCTCTTGCCGATGGCAGCCCCGCCCAGGGCACCAACGGCGCCGCCGAGCGCAGCTTCGTTCTTGTTGCCTCTATTGGCCGTGGCCGCACCACCGGCCGCGCCCCCCAGGGCTGCCCCCACCAGGGCGCCGGTGTCGCCACCCAGCTCCTTGCCGATCATGGTGCCCGCCACCCCGCCGGCTCCGCCGCCGAGAATGGTATTGAGGGTCTCGGATGCCTGCACCTGTCCTGTGCCCAACAGCAACGCCCCCAGCAGCGCCAGTGCGCTCATGCCAAACGGTTTCATTTTCATGGGGTACTCCTGTCAAACCTGATGATTGATTATTTTTCCCTACACTATACAAAGCCCCCTGACCTGCGCCACTGCCGCAAGGGGCACCTCACGGCCAGCCCTCCCTGTCTCCGGTTCGCGACACAATGCAAGAACGCAGGCTAACCACCTGAAACCACATCAAAAAAAAAGGTCACACGAGAAATCATCCCCGTCATGACCCTTTTCTAGGCCCAAAGGCCCTTTTTTGCAGCGATCACCGTCAGACAGATACTGTCACAACCTCCCCGTCAACGGGCAACGACGCCGCCAGATGCCAGCAATCCCGCCCCTGGTGCTTGCTCTCGTACAGGCAGGCATCGGCCCGCTCGAGCAGCGTCAGGGCATCATCCGGATAGCGCGCGCCGCCGGCGCTCAGGGTGATGGCGTCGGCGAACTCCCGCCATTTCAGGGCCTTCACCCGACCGAGCAGGTGGGTCAGGCGACATTCCACCTCCGCCTGCTCCCAGGGCAGCAAGGCCGCAAATTCATCGCCCCCGATGCGGTAGACCTGCTCATCCCCCAGGGTTCTCGCCATGATGGTGGCTACCCGAAACAGCACCGCATCCCCCACACCGTGTCCCCAGCTGTCGTTGACGCGCTTGAAGTTGTCCACATCGAACAGCACCAGCCAGTAGGGTGTCCCCGCCTGCTCCAGCCCGGCCCGCTGCTGATCGAAGGCCCTCCGGTTCAGGATGCCGGTGAGAGGGTCGTGGAGCAGGGCATCCTGCCCTTGCAGCAGGCTGTTTCGCACCTGTTCTATCTCCCCCAGGCTGCCGTGCACGAACCAGGTTCGCTGACGCCGCTGGATCTCCTTTCGCGCCTCATCCCGGATGAGGCCGCTGAGCGAGCCCTGCACAAGCGCCTGCTCCTGGCGAAAGATCCGCATCAGAAAGCACAGGCTGCACAGCCAGATGCAGAGCAGCGCCAGGGCGGGCAGCACCACCATCAGCAGGGTGTCTTGCAGGTTTTCATGAAAATGGGAGGGGGGGAGATAGACGTTGAGATCCCACTCCATCCCCTCCAGAGCGTGTTGCAGGTGGCGACCGGCCCAGAACCCAGCCAGGCCGACCGCCTGCGTCTCCCGCTCGAGATGGGGCGGCAACAGCGACAAATTGTGCCCCACCACCAGCTTGCCGCCCTTGCGCTCGGTGATGTAGAGGGCCACCGGATCCTCACCCACCGCCCGGTGCAACGCCCCCTGCAAGGCGCTGAACGACATGTCCACCATCAGCAGTCCAAGCAGCTGCCCCTCATGATCCTTGACCCGCTTGATGAGGGTCAGTACCTGCCGGACCGAATCGAACTCCGGGTAGGGACCGAACCAGACGAGATCATCACCCTCGCCGGACAGGGTCTGGTACCAGGGCCGCGCCTGTGCCCGGTAGCCCTCTGGTTGCTGCCAGTCGGGATAGCCGTCGAGCCGATGGGTGCGCGCGTTGTAGAAATAGAGGAAGTGGGCGTCGTACTTGAACTGATGGGCAATGGCCCAGATGGGATTGATGGCCGATGCCCCGGCAGCGATGGCCTGCTTGTCCAGGGACGCCTCCAGTACGCCAAGCTGGCGGCGGTTGTCCTGCGCCATGTCCTGGAGCAGGGTGGCGTCGAGGGCGGCCAGCATGTGACCGTAACCCGCCACCGTCTTGTCGATGCTGCTCAGGTAGCTGGCTGCCGCCAGCAACAGGGTGGCGATCAGCACCAGCCCTCCCAGGAGAAACGACAGCGGAGTCAGTATGTAATAGCGTTCCTTGATCAGCGCCGCCGTCATGTCACTCTCTATAAAATGTCATATTGGATTAATTTTATAGATTAAAAATCTGCAAAAGATATTGATTGAAGTCATTAACATCCACTGCTAATGATAAAAAAGATATCAAGGTGTCTCACGGCCATATTCACATCCGTCATGTGAATATCCATAAAAAGTAGAAACAGTCATTACTCGTCGTTGACGGTTTATTGCCCGCAAGGTGCTATAGTCGATGACTCGAGAAATCGGAGCCAGATGACCTTTGTCGGCAACGCTGGCGGTGATGATTCATCAACCAAGGAGATGTTATGAGCAGTCCGTTTATCGAACAGATCAAAGCACGTCGTACCATCTATGCCCTGGGCAACCGGGTGACCCACTCCGAGGCCCAGCTGACCGCCCTCATCAAGGATGCCGTCAAGCACAGCCCCTCTTCGTTCAACTCCCAGAGTTCCCGCGCCGTCATCCTGTTCGGCGAGCAGCACCACAAGCTGTGGGACATCGTCAAGGCGGAGCTCAAGAAGATAGTGCCGCCGGAGGCCTATCCTCAGAGTGAAGCCAAGATCAACGGCAGCTTCCGCGCCGGGGCTGGCACCGTGCTCTTCTTCGAAGACACCGCCGTCATCGAGGATCTTCAGCAGAAATTCGCTCTCTATGCCGACAACTTCCCCATCTGGTCCGAACATGCCACCGGGATCGCCCAGTTCGCGGTCTGGACCACCCTGGCCCAGGAGGGCATCGGCGCCTCCCTGCAACACTACAACCCGCTCATCGACGATGCGGTGCGCAAGGAGTGGGACCTGCCCGCCAGCTGGCTGCTTCGTGCCCAGATGCCTTTTGGCAGCATAGAGCAACCTGCCGGCGACAAGACCTTCATCGACGACGACGTGCGTTTCCGGGTCTTCAAGTAAGCCTTCACGCCCCCTCCACCAGGGGGCGTTTTCTTCTCTCCCCCTCGTTCACCCTTGTCACGTGCCAGCCATACTCTGAACAAACCCCCTCTTGTCAGGAGGTCCCCATGGGGGACATCGCACGCCAACGTACCTCATGCACATTGACGCCCTTGTCCGCTCTGTTGTGTGTCGCCGCCCTGGTACTGCTGTTCTCGCTGATCGGCATCTTCACCCGCCCGCAACAGCCTGCTGCGGGAGATGAGACACCTGGCCCACCACGATCACCTGACCGGTGCGCTGAACCGGGCCGGCTTCTGGTCGGCCGCCAACGAACTGCTCCAGTACCTCACGGTGCAGCGCTACCCTGTGGCGATCTGCATGCTGGACATCGATCATTTCAAACGCATCAATGATCGTCACGGTCACGAAGAGGGTGACAACCAGTTGAGCAGCTTCGCGGCCCGTGTGCGCGACCAGCTTCGACCGGGGGATCTCTTCTGTCGCCTGGGGGGAGAGGAGTTCGTGGCCATCTGGCCCGGCCTCAGCGAGGAGCAGGCCATGGCAGTTGCCGAGCGGCTGCGAAAAATCGTCGCACAGCCAGGGGAAGAAAAGGGAGCCGAGCCCGCCGTCTGCATCACAGTCAGCATCGGTATCGCCTCCCAGAAAGAGGGCCCCTTCAATCTGGACGAGCTGCTCTCTCGCGCCGATCAGGCGCTCTATCTGGCCAAGCACAATGGCCGCAACCGGGTGGAACGCTATTCGGCCGAGCAGGCTTCCCCCAGCATCGGGCAATCTTGCGGCGCCTGAATGGCGTGCCCCTTGTCGTCATCATCCGGCCTCTGCCGGCAGCGGGGCGGGCAGATGAAGATGGAGCCCGTCTGGTGCCACCTCGATCTCGATCCCGCGCCAGTCCCGCAGCCAGCCCTTGAGCCTGTCGTCATACCGCCTTGTTCCCCCCATCTGCACCACCTGGCAACCCGCCTGCAGGGCGCTGGCGATGCCCGCTGGTGCATCCTCGAACACCAGGCAATCGGCCGGAGCCAGTCCCAACCGGCTGGCAGCCAGCAAATAGGGCTCGGGATCCGGCTTGCCCCGTACCACATCCCCGGCGCACACCAGGAGTCGGGGCAGCGGCAATCCGGCTTGCAGCAGCCGGTGCTCTGCCACTCTCCGGCTTGCGGAAGTCACCAGCGCCCAGCGCGTCGACGGCAGCTGTTCGAGCCGTCGCCGGGCACCGTCCAGGGGCATCGGCGCCGCAGCGTATGCCATCTCCAGATCGTCGAGCAGGGCCACCTCCACCGCCATGTCCAGCTGGGGAACCAGGGACCCTATCACCTCCCGTGAGCGCACGCCGTGACACATGGCGAGCACGGGAGCGGGATCCAGCCCATGATGCTGACACCAGCGCCGCCACACGACTTCCACGTCGCCGGTGGAGTGGACCAGGGTCCCGTCCATGTCCAGCAGCAGGGCCGCGGCCTTCACGCGCACCGCGCTCACAAGGCTCTCCCCGCCAGCGCATCGGCGAAGACCTGCCGCTGGGCAGCGGCCTCGTAACAGGCGAGCGCCTGCTCCGCATTGCTGGCCCACACCGGCAAGGGGGCGACGACGAACCCCTGCTGCAACAGACTGGTCAGCAGCACCCCGGTCTCCGGTGCGGCCAGTGGCTGAGCCATCACCAGGCTCCCCTTGATCAAAAAGAGATAGCGTTCGCTCGACATGACATGACTCCTTGTGGCTGAACAGCGGGCAAGCAGGCCCGTTTCGAGACCATTAGAACAAGGAGGTTAGATAATTTATAATCAATAAATCGCTACATTGGATAACCAAATGGAATGAGATTCGACCTGAGACAATTGCAGGCCTTCGTCATGCTGGCCGAGAGTGCCAACTACCGGGAAGCGGCCAGCCGGCTTTTTGTGACGCAACCGGCCCTGACCAAGCAGATCCAGGGGCTGGAGCAAGCCCTCGGCAGCACCCTGTTCAACCGGGGCCGCCACGGGGCCGAGCTGACCGCCATCGGCCTTCAGTTGCTGCCCCAGGCCAGGGCTCTGGTGGATCACGGCAAGGGATTCGAGCAGCATGTCCTGGCGCTGGCAAGCGGTGCCGCCGGACGCCTCAACATCGGGTTCGGGCTCTCCAGCTTCGCACTGGCCCCCTCCCTGGTGGCCCGTTTCAAACAGCAGGCCCCCGACGTGCTGGTCCACCTGCGGGACACCACCTCCGCCATCCAGCAGGAGCACTTGCTGGCGGGTCGGCTGCAACTGGGCTTCATGCGACGGCCTGATGCGCCACAACTGAGGGAACACAGGTTGCTGACGGACAGACTGGTGCTGGCCGTCCCCACCCAGGTGGCAGGGCCGGACTTCGACCTGGAGCGAGCGCTGATCCGCGATCCCTTGCTGCAGATGGTGGGCCATCGCTGCCCGGGCCTCAGCCAGCAGATCGCCCGCTTCCTCGGTGCCAACCGGCTGACCGGTCTCATCCAGGAGGCGGAAGACATCCAGACCCTGGTCGCCCTGGTGGCCGCCGGTATCGGCAACGCCATCCTGCCGCGCAGCGTGGGGTTCATCGCGGGCAAGGAGGTGACCCTCTACCCCCTCTCCGGCCCCTGGTCGGAATGGGAAATCAGCCTGGTGTGGAACCCGGAATTTGCCGATCCCATTCGGGATCGCTTTCTGGCCCTGGTCAGGGCGGCATATCCGCAGAGCCACGGCCTCTGAGAGGAGCGCAGCCCGAACCGGAATCCTGAAGTACAAAACGGCTGGCTAATGGCCACACCACTGCCGCTCGCAGGGGATGCCGTCTCCTTCCCCATCCATCTTGGTATTGGGGCAATTTTGCAAAAACCAGGTCGCCTCCTCGCAGGAAGTCATCTGGGAGCAATGCTGACGGCCATCGCACTGACGAACAAAAGTCGGTGCCTGAATCGTACTGTTCGAAGTACTGTCCTCCTGGCTAAAAGAGGGAGCGGATGGAAGTGAGGCAAACTCGGCCGAGAAGCGGGAATAGAGGGAGAACAACCCCGCCAGCACCAAAAGGGGGATTAACTTGCCACCCCAGCGCCCCTTGCGACGAGGAACATGATACTCCCGGTTTCTGTGTGTGGCGGCGTGTGGTGCCCGAGGGCTCAAATCCTCCCTGCTCCCACGATCCGGCATGAATGAAATAGGTCCGCCAGCCAGCGAGAGCGGGCGGTCGGGAAAGAACACTTGTACGGCACAAGGCTTGCCATCCTTGCTGCTCCCGATCAGATAGGAAACTTTTTCCCCCACCTCCGGCGGCCTGCCATCGAATTGCAGGGTGGTGATGTGAACAAAAAGATCGGCTCCGCCCTGCTCCTGCATGATGAACCCGAAACCGCGTTGTGAATTCCAGCTCGCGATCCTGCCCTGATAACGCATGTCCTCATCCTTGTGGCCAGTACGGTTTCACTCATGTTGCCCGAAATTGGTTCGGTTTCAACAAAGCATTGGCATGAAAAATGAGTGGATTAGATACGAGTGGTCAGAGCAGCTCCGCGACCTTGATGATCTCGGCAATGCGACCGAGCATGCGCAGGGAAGCCTGGTGTTCTGCGGCATCCGCCGCCGCGCAGGCATCCTCCAGGATGGTGATGGCGTAGTCCCGATCGTGACCATCTCGCACCGCCCCCTGAATGGCCCAGCTGGTGCTCACGCCGCACACATAGAGATGCTCGATGCGATTGGCCCGTAGCGCTGGCTCCAGCGCCGTGCCGTAGAAGGGGCTGACCCTGGGTTTGGTCAGCACCAGATCCCCGGGTTGCACATCGAGCTCCGGGTGAAAGTCGGTGCCGCTGTCCGCCAGGGAGAGGGCCCCGAACTGCCGGGCACGGCCAAACATGGGGGAACCCCTGGGATGCAGCAGATAGCCCTCGTCAAACCCCACCTTGATGAGCACCACCAGCCAGCCGTGAGCGCGGGCATGAGCCAGCGCCTGATTGGCGTGCACAATGGCATTCTGCTCGATCACCTGGGCCGCCGAGGCGGCGATGCGCCCGTCCGGGTGGGCGATGTCGTTGATGAAATCGATCACCAGCAATGCCTTGTTCATGGTGTGCTCCCCCCTTGCCTGAGGCCGTTTTGCCCCTGCGCCGCCCGGATCACTCCTCGCGGCCATATAAAAAACCGGCTGGCACCATCACACGGATTGATATGCCACCCGATTGGCACCTGGCAGTGCCACGCACTGCCTCATACCAGCCCAAGCGCATAGCGTAGCGCCATCTCCTTGAGGGGGCCCGCCTTGTCCGCCAGATTCAGCGCCAGGTTGCGGGCAAGCCTGAGGGGGCCTATCTCGTTGCTGAAGACCCCGTAGAAGAGATCCATCCCCGACTGCATCAGCAGGTTGTCAGGGCGGCGTCGCCCCTCGTAACGCCCGGCCAGCGCCAGCTCGTGCCACTGTGCCCCCGCCTTGCCGAGCAACCCGGTCCAGCAGGCCACGTCCTTGAAACCGAGGTTGACCCCCTGCCCCGCCAGCGGGTTGATGGTGTGGGCCGCATCCCCGAGCAGCACCACTCGCCCGGCGTGATAGTCGTTGGCGTGGCGGCGCACCAGGGGGAAGCTACCCTTGGCCGTCACGGTGAAACCGCCAAGGCGGCTCGGGAAGTGGCGGCGCACCTCGACGGCCAGGGTCTCGTTGCTCATGGCGGCCAGCGCCCGGATGCGGGCCGGGCTGTCATACCAGACCAGGGAGCCATGGCGGCCCGGCAGCGGCAGGAAGGCGCGCGGGCCGCTCGGGGTGAACTGCTGCCAGGTGATGTCTTCCTGGGCAAAATCGGTGTCGATGTTGATCAGCATGCAGTGCTGGCGGTACTCGAAACGCGACACCCCGATGCCGGCCAATCGCCGGGTGTGGGATTCGGCACCGTCGCAGGCCAGCACCCAGCGCGCCTGCAGCTCGGTGCCGTCATCCAGGGTCAGCACGGCGTCATCCGCACCCTGGCGCAGACTCGTCACCGCCGCCGGGGTATGGGTCTGGATGGTCGGGAAATCCTCCATCCTTTTCAGGAGCGCGAGCTGGATCAGCCGGTTCTCGATGATGTAGCCGAGCTGGGGCAGCCCGAGATCCACCGCGTCGAAGCGGGTAGCGAAGCCGTCCAGCTCCCAGGTCTCCAGCCGGCGATAGGGGCACAGCCGCATCTGCTGCAGATATTGCCAGGCACCGGCCCGGGTCAGCAGCGCCACCGAGGCCTGACTGATGGCGGAAACCCGCAGATCCAGCGGCTGCTCGGGGGCATAGGGCTCGGGCAACCGGGTCTCGATGACCCGCACCGAGAGCCCCTCTGCCGCCAGCAGGCAGGCGGTGGCGGCACCCACCATGCCGGCGCCGACGATGGCAATATCACACTGTTCCATAACTTGATTCCTGCAAGGAGTCCCCGCGATAAGGGGCAAGGGCCGAACCGAATGGGGCATGATAACGCAAGGAGGCGGCAGAAACAGTGAGGGGGATGCGCAATTGCCGACGACAAGCCGGCCCTGATGGCGACGGGCGGCCCCAGACTGGTCAGCACCGGGATTGCGGAGTAAAATGGCCGGTCCTTTGACCCTGCCGATTTCAAAACCAGTCACGAGAAGCAATGAGCAAGAAACTTCATATCAAGACCTGGGGCTGCCAGATGAACGAGTACGACTCGTCCAAGATGGCGGACCTGCTGGATGCCAGCAATGGCTACACGCTTACCGAGGAGCCGGAAGAGGCAGATGTGCTGCTGCTCAACACCTGTTCCATCCGCGAGAAGGCCCAGGAGAAGGTGTTCCACCAGCTCGGTCGCTGGAAGAAGCTCAAGGCGAAAAAACCGGGGCTGGTGATCGGGGTGGGCGGCTGCGTCGCCTCCCAGGAGGGGGAGAACCTGCGCAGCCGGGCGCCCTATGTGGACATCGTCTTCGGACCCCAGACCCTGCACCGCCTGCCGACCATGATCAAGCAGGTGCAGGAGGGGCGCGGTGCCCAGGTGGACATCGCCTTCCCCGAGATCGAGAAGTTCGACAACCTGCCCGAACCCCGTGCCGAGGGGGCGACCGCCTTCGTTTCCATCATGGAAGGCTGCTCCAAGTACTGCTCCTTCTGCGTGGTGCCCTACACCCGTGGCGAGGAGGTGAGCCGACCGCTGGATGACGTGCTCTATGAAATCGCCCAGCTCGCCCAGCAAGGGGTGCGCGAAGTGAACCTGCTCGGCCAGAACGTCAACGCCTACCGGGGGCCGACCTTCGACGGGGAGGTCTGCACCTTCGCCGAGCTGCTGCGCCTGGTGGCTGCCATCGACGGCATCGACCGCATTCGCTACACCACCAGCCACCCGGTCGAGTTCACCGACGACATCATCGAGGTCTATCGTGATACCCCCGAGGTGGTCAGCTTCCTGCACTTGCCCATCCAGAGCGGCTCGGATCGCATCCTGACCATGATGAAGCGCCCGCACACCGTGCTGGAGTACAAGTCCAAGATCCGCCGCCTGCGCGCCGTGCGTCCCGACATCACCATGAGCTCCGACTTCATCGTCGGCTTCCCGAACGAGACGGACGAAGACTTCGAGGCCACCATGAAACTCATCGAGGAGATCAACTTCGACATGAGCTTCAGCTTCATCTACAGCCCGCGCCCCGGCACCCCGGCCGCGGACCTGCCGGACGACGTCGACATGGAAGTGAAGAAGGCCCGCCTGACCCGACTGCAAAACCGCATCAATCACCAGTCCATGCTCATCGGCCGCGCCATGCTGGGCTCGGTGCAGCGCATCCTGGTGGAGGGGCCCTCCAAGATGGATCCCATGCAGCTCAGTGGCCGTACCGAGAACAACCGGGTGGTCAACTTCGAGGGGCCGCACCGCCTCATCGGCGGCTTCGCCGACGTGGAAATCACCGACGTACGCCCCTACTCCCTGCGCGGCCGCTTCATCCGCGGCGAGGACGAAATGAACCTGCGCATCGCCACAGCCCCGAGCGAGATCCTCGCCCGTCGTCCTGACAACGTGCCCGATGATCTGGGCGTTGCGGCCTTCAGACCCCATTGATGACTCTCTCCCCCGCCCCGTGGCGGGGGAACAACCGATAAGAGGACACCTTGAGCCGACACATCTCCACCCTGAATCTGCATCTGGAACCCGCCGACAACCAGCGCCTCGCCAGCCTGTGCGGACCCTTTGACGACAACCTCAAGCAGCTGGAGCGCCGTCTCGGCATCGAGATAAGCTACCGGGACAACCACTTCCAAGTGATCGGCAAGCAGGCCCAGGTGGAGGCGGCTGCCGTCATCCTCAAGCACCTCTATGTGGAAACCCAACCCCTCAAGGGGAGCAAGGTGAGCGACATCACCCCCGAGATGGTGCACCTGGCGGTGCAGGAGTCCCGCGTGCTGGAGCAGGACGACGAACCCGCCCCTTCCCTGCCGTATGGCAAGGAGGTCACGGTCAAGACCAAGCGCGGTCTCATCAAGCCCCGCAGCCCGAACCAGGCCCAGTACATCGCCAATATCGTGCGCCACGACATCAGCTTCGGCATAGGCCCGGCCGGTACCGGCAAGACCTATCTCGCCGTGGCCGCCGCCGTGGATGCCCTGGAGCGCCAGGAGATCCGCCGCATCCTGCTGACCCGCCCGGCGGTGGAAGCCGGTGAGAAGCTCGGCTTCCTGCCCGGCGATCTTTCCCAGAAGGTGGACCCCTACCTGCGCCCCCTCTACGACGCCCTGTTCGAGATGCTGGGCTTCGAGCGGGTGGAGAAGCTGATGGAGCGCAACGTCATCGAGGTGGCGCCGCTTGCCTACATGCGCGGCCGCACCCTCAACGATGCCTTTATCATCCTGGACGAGGCCCAGAACACCACCACGGAACAGATGAAGATGTTCCTGACCCGCATCGGCTTCAACTCCAAGGCGGTGGTGACCGGCGACATCACCCAGGTGGACTTGCCTCGCAGCACCAAATCCGGTCTGCGCCACGCCCTGGAGGTGTTGCAGGGGGTCGATGGCCTCTCCTTCAACTTCTTCGAGTCCAAGGACGTGGTGCGCCATCCCGTGGTGGCACGCATCGTGCAGGCCTACGAGGCATTCGATGCCCAGCAGGCGGCCGAGAAGAGCGCAGCCACTCCCCGCAACGAGAACACCAGCAAAGAGAGCGCCCAATGAGCGTGACCCTGGATCTGCAACTGGCCTGCGCCAGCCCGGACGGCCTGCCGACCGAGGCCCAGCTGCAAGGCTGGCTCGACGGCACCATTCTGGGCTTCCAGCCCGAGGCCGAGGTGACGGTGCGCCTGGTGGACGAGGCGGAGAGCCGCGAGCTCAACCATACCTATCGCGGCAAGGACAAGCCCACCAACGTGCTCTCCTTCCCCTTCGAGGCGCCACCGGGTCTCGAGCTGCCCCTGCTCGGGGATCTGGTGATCTGCCGCCAGGTGGTCGAGGCCGAAGCCGTCGAACAGGGCAAGCCCCTGATGGCCCACTGGGCTCACATGGTTGTGCATGGCAGTCTGCATCTGCTAGGTTATGACCATATCGAGGACGAGGAAGCCGAGGAGATGGAGCAGCTCGAGCGCGACATCATGCAGGAACTGGGCTTCGCCGATCCTTATCTGAACGACGAAGAGTAACGAACCGGATGGTCATCGTCTTGAAACAGCCGATGCCCATCCTCATATAGCCACAACGATTTCAAGTGTGTTCATACGAGTAACCAAGAGAGAAAATGACCGACGATCACCCTAGTACCGGCTCGCCGAAGAAAACCTGGCTCGACAAACTCAGCCAACTCTTCCAGGGCGAGCCAAAAGACCGCAACGATCTGGTAGAGGTCATCGCCGATGCCGAAGAGCGGGACCTCATCGATCAGGACACCAAGGACATGATCGAGGGCGTGCTCGAAATTGCCGAGCTGCGCGTGCGTGACATCATGATCCCCCGCTCCCAGATGGTGACCATCGAGAAGTCCCAGCCGGTGGACGAGTTCCTGCCGATCATCATCGAATCCGGCCACTCCCGCTTCCCGGTGATCAACGAAGACAAGGATCACGTGGAGGGCATCTTGCTCGCCAAGGATCTGCTGCCGTTCGGTTTTGGCGGCCAGCATGCCAGCGAGCCGCTCCAGCTGGAGAAGATCCTGCGTCCCACGGTGATCGTGCCGGAGAGCAAGCGGGTCGATCGTCTGCTCAAGGAGTTCCGGGAAGAACGCTACCACATGGCCATCGTGGTGGACGAATTTGGCGGTGTCTCTGGTCTCGTGACCATCGAGGACATTCTGGAGCTCATCGTCGGCGAGATTGACGATGAGTTCGACGACATAGAGGACGAGCCGGAAGAGATCCGCCGCATCAGCAAGCGGGTCTTCTCGGTGAGCGCGCTGACCGAGATCGAGGACTTCAACGACTTCTTCGGCACCCAGTTCAGCGATGAAGAGGTGGACACCGTCGGCGGTCTGGTGATGCACGCCTTCAGCCACCTGCCCAAGAAGGGTGAAGAGATCGAACTCGACGGCTACCTGTTCAAGGTGATGCACGCCGATCGCCGTCGCCTGCAACAGTTGCAGGTGAAGATCCCCGAGCATCATGCGGCGGCGCAGCCGGAGTCCTGATCCCGCCCAGCCCCACGCACATCGCGCGCCTCTCTCGTCAGGGGCGCTTTTTTTGCCTCTCTCCCGCCGCGCGACCGCCCCTGGGCCCACGCCGACCGCGAGGCTCGCCGTTGACCCGGTTTGCGGTTAAGATGTCGGCCATTGTGTTTTCATTCAGTCCAATTCGAGCCCCGATCCCCCGTGAAATCGAAACTCCTGACCAGCCTGTTTGCCATTGCCAGCGGCGCCATCGCCGTGCTGGCCTTCTCCCCTTTCGGCTACTGGCTCCTGGTGATCCCCTCCCTGCTCGGCCTTTACGCCCTGCTGGACAAGGCCACCCCCAAACAGGCAGCCTGGCGCGGCTTCGGCTACGCCATGGGTCTGTTCCTGCCCGGGCAGTGGTGGATCCACGTCAGCATGACGGAGTTTGGCGGCATTCCGCTGCCGGCCGCCTTCGTGCTGCTGGCCGGGCTCTGCGCCTATCTCTCCCTCTACCCGACCCTGGCTTGCTGGCTCTTCGCCCGCTTCTTTGTCGGCCGCCACTGGAGTCGCTGGCTGCTCGCCTTCCCGGCGCTCTGGCTGATGGCCGACTGGCTGCGGGGCTGGGTGATGACCGGCTACCCCTGGCTCTGGTTCGGCTACACCCAGATAGACGGCCCCCTCAAGGGCTTCGCTCCCCTTCTCGGGGTGCAGGGCATCACCCTCGCCCTGCTGCTCACCGCCTCCGCCCTCTGGCTGGTATGGCAGCACCGCAAGCCGGCCTGGCTGCTGCTCCCCGTCGCCCTGGTGGGCGCCGCCCAGGGGCTGATGCAGCTCAACTGGGTGACCCGGGGTGAACCGGTCAAGGTCGCGCTGGTGCAGGGCAACATCGAGCAGTCCCTCAAGTGGGATCCGGAGGCCCTGGTGCCGACGGTGCGCAAGTATCAGGATCTCAGCCGCGAGAACCAGGATGCCGACATCATCGTCTGGCCGGAGTCCGCCATCCCGGCCATCGAGAAGGAGATGGGTACCTATCTGGAGAGCCTGGACAAGGCGATGAAGGTGAACGACACCGGCCTGCTGGCGGGGATCATCCATTACGATCTGAAACAGCAGCGCTTCTTCAATACCGTGCTCGGCATGGGGGTGCAGGATGCTGAGGGCAAGGAGTCCTACTACTACGAGCACAAGAACCGCTACTACAAGTACCACCTGCTGCCCATCGGCGAGTTCGTGCCCTTTGAAGATCTGCTGCGTCCCATCGCCCCCTTCTTCAACCTGCCCATGTCCTCCTTCAGCCGGGGTGACGAGGTGCAGCCGAACCTGATCGCCAAGGGGCTCAAGTTTGCCGCCGCCATCTGTTACGAGATCATCTTCCCGGACGAGGTGCGCCGCAACGTGCAGCCGGATACCGACTTCCTGCTGACCGTCTCCAACGACGCCTGGTTCGGCACCAGCATCGGCCCCTGGCAGCACATGGAGATCGCCCGCATGCGCGCCCTGGAGCTGGCCCGCCCACTGCTGCGCGACACCAACACTGGCATCACCATCGTCACCGAGATAGACGGCAGCATCATCGCCCAGATCCCGCAGTTCGAGGCTGGAGTATTGCGTGCCGAGGTACGCCCCGCCCACGGCCAGACCCCCTATCTGCGTTTTGGCAGCTGGCCAATGTATGGCCTGGCCGCCGCCCTGCTGGGGCTGGCCCTGTGGCTACGCCCCCGCGCCCACCCCTGGGCGCGCAAGGGCTAAGACCACACAACCCCGATAAACAAAAGAGGCGCCCTTGGGCGCCTCTTTTTATGGTTTGGCTTATGGCTTGGCACAGTCTGGTGGCTCAAGGAGACAGCGGCTCGCGATGATATTCATCGGCCCCGCACTCGGGGCAGGTGCCAAGCTGCTCCGGGTGCAGCACGGTATGGCGCCACTCGCAGTGATCGCACACCAGCACCCCGAGTCCCACCCAGTCCCCCGCCCGGTAGACCCCCTTGTGCTCCAGCTCGTCCGCCAACTCCTGCCACTCCACCTGGGTGCGGTCGGTCACGTCTGCCAGCCAGGACCAGGCGGTGTCCTTGAGCGCCAGCATGAAGGCGGACTCCTCCACCTGCTCATCCTTGCGCCCTTCGTCATAGTTGCCCAGATCCCGCTTAACATACTCGGCGATCAGCGCCAGCTCGTCCTGGGTCAGATCCCCGGCCGCCTCCAGATAGGCCTGCACCTTGGCGATCATCCGGTTGAGGCGCTCTCCCTGAAACGCTTCCGTCTCTTCCCACTGCTTCTTGAGCTGGGCGATAAAGGCTTCATACCCTTGTCGACGTTTGTCCATGGCCATCACTCCTCTGCTGAATCCCGATCGAGCCAGACCCTGACCTCGGGCTCGGCGGATACGGGCGGCGGTTGCCATTCTCACTTCGTTGCGACTCTCGCGGCTCTTGCGGCTCTGCAAATCCTAGCGGGTACCGGACCAGGCCCGAGACCGGGCGGATGCTGGCGGTTGTTGCCGCCGCAGGATATGGGTATTCTATCGGGATTTCCCAGCCGTTTTATCTATTCATTTCACAGATCCGGATGTCACCAATGCAAGAGCAATACGTTCCCCAATCCATAGAACCAGCAGTGCAGAAGCACTGGGATGCCAAGAAAACCTTCAAGGCGGTGGAGAAAGTAGACAAGGAAAAGTTCTACTGCCTCTCCATGTTCCCCTATCCGTCTGGTCGTCTACACATGGGGCACGTTCGCAACTACACCATAGGTGATGTGATCTCCCGTTATC
Organism: Aeromonas sp. PrichA-15; assembly: GCF_017939245.1. Taxonomy (NCBI): domain Bacteria; kingdom Pseudomonadati; phylum Pseudomonadota; class Gammaproteobacteria; order Aeromonadales; family Aeromonadaceae; genus Aeromonas; species Aeromonas sp. PrichA-15. Next base: position 25,099 of record NZ_JAGKRH010000024.1, read on the forward strand.
AACGGCTCAATGGCAAGAACGTGCTGCAACCCATCGGTTGGGACGCCTTCGGCCTGCCGGCAGAAAACGCCGCCATCAAGAACAACACGGCGCCGGCCCCCTGGACCTACGAAAACATCGAATACATGAAGAACCAGCTGAAGATGCTGGGTCTGGGTTATGACTGGGATCGGGAGCTGGCCACCTGCAAGCCGGACTACTACCGCTGGGAGCAGTGGTTCTTCACCAAGCTCTACGAAAAGGGCCTGGTCTACAAGAAGACCTCCTCCGTCAACTGGTGCCCGAACGACATGACGGTGCTGGCCAACGAGCAGGTAGTGGACAACTGCTGCTGGCGCTGTGACACCCCGGTGGAACAAAAAGAGATCCCTCAGTGGTTCATCAAGATCACCGACTACGCCGAAGAGCTGTTGAACGACATCGACAATCTGGAAGGCTGGCCGGAAATGGTCAAGACCATGCAGCGCAACTGGATTGGCCGCTCCGAAGGGGTCAACATCAGCTTCAATATCGACGGTCAGGCCGAGCACCTCGAGGTCTACACCACCCGTCCGGACACCTTCATGGGTGTGACCTATGTGGGCATCGCCGCCGGCCACCCGCTGGCGCTGCAAGCAGCCCAGAACAATCCGGAGCTGGCCGCCTTCATCGAAGAGTGCAAGAACACCAAGGTAGCCGAAGCTGAACTGGCCACCATGGAGAAGAAGGGCATGGCAACCGGCCTCTACGCCATTCACCCGCTGGATGGCCGCAAGGTGCCCGTTTGGGTCGCCAACTTCGTGCTGATGAACTACGGCACCGGCGCCGTGATGGCGGTACCGGGTCACGACCTGCGTGACCACGAATTCGCCACCAAGTACGGCCTCGAGATCAAGCCTGTCATAAAGCCGGTTGATGGTGACGTCGACGTGAGCGAAGCGGCTTATACCGAGAAGGGCGTGCTGTTCAACTCCGGCGAGTTCGACGGCCTCGACTTCCAGGGTGCCTTCGATGCCATCGCCAACAAGCTGGAAACACTGGGTAAGGGCAAGCGCACCGTCAACTACCGTCTGCGCGACTGGGGGGTTTCCCGTCAGCGCTACTGGGGCGCCCCCATCCCCATGCTGACCCTGGCGGACGGTACCGTGGTGCCGACCCCGGAAGATCAACTGCCGGTACTGCTGCCGGAAGACGTGGTGATGGATGGCATCCAGAGCCCCATCAAGGCCGATGCCGAGTGGGCCAAGACCACCTACAACGGCCAGGAAGCGTTCCGCGAGACCGATACCTTCGACACCTTCATGGAGTCCTCCTGGTACTACGCCCGCTACTGCTCCCCGGACTACGACAAGGGCATGCTGGATCCGGCGGCTGCCAACCACTGGCTGCCGGTGGATCAATACATCGGCGGCATCGAGCACGCCTGTATGCACCTGCTCTACGCCCGCTTCTTCCACAAGCTGCTGCGTGATGCGGGCCTCGTGAACAGCGACGAGCCGTTCAAGCGCCTGCTCTGCCAGGGCATGGTGCTGGCCGACGCCTTCTACTACAAGGATGAGAAGGGCGGCAACGTCTGGGTCAGCCCCCTCGACGTCAAGGTGGAACGTGATGACAAGGGCCGCATCACCAAGGCGGTCGACCTCGAAGGCCGTGAAGTGATCCACTCCGGCATGACCAAGATGTCCAAGTCCAAGAACAACGGCATCGACCCGCAACTGATGGTGGAGCGTTACGGCGCCGATACCGTCCGTCTGTTCATGATGTTCGCCTCTCCGGCCGAGATGACCCTGGAGTGGTCCGACTCCGGCGTGGAAGGTGCCCAGCGCTTCCTGCGTCGCCTGTGGCGCATCACCTTCGAGCACGTATCCGGTGGCGCCGTTGCCGCACTGGACATCGCCGCCCTCACCAGCGACCAGAAAGCCGTGCGCCGCGAGCTGCACAAGACCATCGCCAAGGTGAGCGACGACGTGGGTCGCCGTCAGACCTTCAACACCGCCATCGCCGCCATCATGGAGCTGATGAACAACCTGGCCAAACTGGGCAGTGACGCTCAGGATCGCGCCCTGATGCAGGAAGCGCTGGAAGCGGTCGTGGTCATGCTCTACCCCATCACCCCGCACATCGGCTTCGAGCTGTGGAAGATGCTGGGCAAGGAAGGGGACATCGATGTCGCGGCCTGGCCGGTGGCCGACGAAGCGGCCATGGTCGAGACCGAGAAGTTGGTGGTGGTGCAGATCAACGGCAAGATGCGCGGCAAGCTGACCGTGCCGGCCGAGATAAGCCAGGCCGACGTAGAGAAGCTGGCCATGGCCGATGCGTCCGTACAGAAGTTCACCGACGGTCTGACCGTGCGCAAGGTCGTGTACGTGCCGGGCAAGCTGCTCAACATCGTGGCCAACTGATGACGCCTCCCCTGGCGGCGGCCGACGGTCTGGCCGCCAGGGGCTGACGACACACGGATGATGACGGCGGGCCCTGCGCCCGCCGCTCTTCCCTTCATGCAAAGAGGATTTTTTATGGGCACCATCTTCACGCGCTGGATGGCCATCGTACTGGCAGGACTGTTGCTGCAGGCCTGCGGTTTTCAGATGCGGGGCACCGCCATTCCCCCCGAACTGATGACCATGAAAGTGGTCGGTGACAACAAGAGCGACTTCTACCGACTCGTCACCACCCGTCTCAAGGCCGCTGGCGTCGAACTCGCCGACAAGGAGGGCATCCCGGTGCTGACCCTGGCCGGGGTTCGTAGCCGCAGCCAGGTCGCCTCCGTCGACTCCATCGGCCAGGACCGCGAATACCTGCTCAGTTACAGCACCCAGTTCACCGTGGTCATGCCGGGCAAACCAACCCAGGTCTTCCCCATCACCTTCAACCGCAGCTTCCTGAACAAGCCGGATGCGGCACTCGCCTCCTCCCGCGAGCAGGAGCAGCTGGGCAAGGAGATGCAGGAGCAGGCCGCCAACCTGGTTATTCGCCAGCTCAGTCAGGTCAAGTTCTGATGCGCGTATCTTGATGAGAGGGTGTTGATGAGAGTCTATCCCGAGCAGTTTGCGGATCATCTCAAGGCAGGGCTCAAGCCCTGCTATCTCATTTTTGGGGACGAGCCCCTGCTCAAGCTGGAAGCCATCGACGCCGTGCGTCAGGTGGCACGCAAACAAGGCTTCGATGAACGCCACAGCTTCGTGGTGGAACAGGGGCTGGACTGGAACCAGGTCTACGATGCCTGCCAGGCCATGAGCCTGTTCTCGGCCCGCCAGATCATCGAGCTGGAGCTGCCCGCCAAGATCGACAAGGATCTCGCCGCCCGCATCAGCGACATTGGCAAGCAGCTCCACCCCGACCTGCTGCTGGTGCTCTCGGGCCCCCGCCTCAACCAGACCCAGATGAAGGCAGCCTGGTTCGACAAGCTGAGCCAGAGCGGCACCTATGTGCCGGTCAACCACCCCGAACCCCGCTTCTTCCCGCGCTGGATGAGCGCCCGCTTTCAGCGCTTCGGCCTCAAGGCGCTGCCGGATGCGGTCAACTTCATGTGCCACTCCTACGAGGGCAACCTGCTGGCCGCGAGCCAGGAGATCGAGAAGCTGACCCTGCTCTCCCCGCCCCAGCCCATCAGCGTCGCCTATCTGCAGGAGACCATCATCCGCCACGCCCACTTCACCCCCTTCCAGCTCGTCGATACCCTGCTGGAAGGAAAGGTGAACCGGGCCCAGCGCATCCTGCTGGCCCTGCGCGCCGAGGGCACCGAACCCGGCATGCTGGCCTGGACCCTGTGCCGCGAACTGGAGCAGCTCACCGAGCTGGCGCTGGCCGCCCGCGCCGGACAGCCCCTGGTGGAGCATTTCAGCCGCCTGCGCATCTGGCAGAGCCGCCAGCAGCTCATCCAGCAGGCGCTGACCCGACTTCCCTTCCCCAAGATCCGGCAACTCTGGCAACTGATGGCCCAGCTGGACCATGCCCAGCGCCATTTCGACACCGAACAGGCCTGGCTGATGCTGCAAACCATCGCCCTCGGCTTTCGTGACGGTACCCCGCTCCCCCTGCTGGAGACGGAATCATGCTGACACCGCCCATCGGGATCCTCGGCGGCACCTTCGATCCCATTCACATCGGCCACCTGAGGCCCGCCATCGAGGCACGGGACGCCCTGGGTCTGGCCGAGGTGCGCCTGCTCCCGAACCATATCCCGCCCCACCGGGCCAATCCGCTCTGCTCCAGCGAGCAGCGGCTCGCCATGGTCCGGCTCGCTGCGGCGGACAACCCGGGATTCGTGGTGGATGAGCGGGAGCTCAGGCGCGACACCCCCTCCTGGACCATCGACACCCTTGTCGAGTTGAGGAGCGAGCTGCCGGACACCCCGCTCTGCTTTTTGATGGGGATGGATTCCCTGCTCGGCCTGCCGGGCTGGCACCGCTGGCAGGAGTTGCTCGATTACGCCCATCTGGTGGTGAGCTGCCGCCCAGGCTGGCAACCGGATTATCCCGTCCAGGTGGCCGAGCTGCTGGCCCGCCACCAGACCCGGGATATTCAGGATCTCCATCGCCAGCGCCACGGTCATGTCTGGCTTTGTGACAACCTGCCCGTCGAGCTGTCGGCCACACGCCTGCGTGCCCTGCTCGCGGCAGGCCAGGATCCCAAATACCTGCTGCCCAACCCGGTCGCCGACTATATCCGGCGCCACGGGCTCTACCGCTCATCGGCAACGCAGTAAACGGCGCCACGCAGGCGGCTCAGCCGACACGTCCGGGCGCACCGGGCCCGGCCCTGACTATTGCCAGGCCGGGTTGCACACTATAGTGATCGTCAAGGGGCCCCTCCCCCACGGGACGGCTCCCCGGGCGATGCTCCCTTTGCCAGGCTGGGAAACGGGAGTGACCATGATATAATCCGCCGCCCTCTGGCGCCGGAAGATAGGAGAAGACATTGCAAGGCCAAGAATTGCTCGCCTTTATCGTCGACAAGATCGATGACATGAAAGGCCGCGACATCATCACCCTCGATGTGCGCGGCAAATCCAGCATCACGGACACCATGATCATCTGCTCCGGCAACTCCAATCGTCACGTCAGTGCCATCGCCCACAACCTCGCCAGCGAGGCCCGTCATGCGGGGCTCGACCTGCTGAGCGTGGAAGGGGAACTCACCGGTGAGTGGGTGCTGGTGGACATGGGGTCGGTCATCGTCCACGTGATGCAGGATGAGTACCGCGACTTCTACCAGCTGGAAAAACTCTGGAGCGGCGCCGCCCAGGTCAATTCGCAATAAAGGGCGACAGCGTAACCAAAGATGAAGATCCAGTTGATTGCCGTGGGCACCAAGATGCCTGCCTGGGTAGAGCATGGCTTCGAAGAGTACCGTCGCCGCTTCCCCAAAGACATGCCGTTCGAGCTGGTCGAGATCGGCGCAGGCAAGCGCGGCAAGAATGCCGACATTCCCCGCATCCTGCAAAAGGAAGGGGAAGCCATGCTGGCCGCCGCCGGCCGCTCTCGTATCGTGACCCTGGACATTCCGGGCAAGCCCTGGACCACGGAGCAGCTCGCCGTGCAACTGGAAGCCTGGAAGCTGGATGGCCGGGACGTGGCGCTGCTGGTGGGTGGCCCGGAGGGGCTCTCCCCCGAGTGCAAGGCTGCTGCGGAGCAGAGCTGGTCGCTCTCGCCCCTGACCCTGCCCCATCCCCTGGTGCGGGTGCTGGTGGCCGAGAGCCTCTATCGCGCCTGGAGCATCACCACCAATCACCCTTATCACAGAGAGTGACCCATGCCGACCCTGAGCATGCATTTCTCCTCTCTCACCCGCACGTCAGCCACAAGGTAACGGCATGCTGAAGAATCGCATTGAAATGCGCGATCACAGTGCCGAGGGACGTCTGTTCTTCCGGCGCACCCTGGTCGCCTACATCGGCATGGTCACCCTCATGCTGGTGCTGCTGGCTAACCTCTACTACCTGCAAGTAGAGTCTTACGAAACCTATCAGACCCGATCCAACGACAACCGCATCCGTGTGGTACCGGTGGCGCCGCCCCGTGGCCTCATCTACGACGCCAACGGTGTCCTGCTGGCGGAAAACCGCCCTGTCTACAGCCTGGAGATCGTGCCCGAAGAGACCGAGAACCTGGAGAAGACCGCGGACGACCTCATCACCCTGCTGGCCCTGCCGGAGGGGACCAAGGAGAAGTTCCTGGCCGAGGTCAAGCGTCAGCGCCGCTTCAAGCCCGTGCCCCTGTTCGAGAAGCTGACCGAATACCAGGTCGCCCTCTTCTCGGTCAACCAGCACAACTACCCGGGGGCCAGCATCGAGGCCTACCTCAAGCGCTACTACCCGTTCGGCGACACCCTGACCCATGCCCTGGGCTACGTGGCCAAGATCAACACCCGTGACGTGGAGCGCCTCGAGAAGGAGGAGAAGCTCGCCAACTATGCCGCCACCAAGGACATCGGCAAACAGGGGGTGGAGAAGTACTACGAGGATCAGCTGCACGGCGTGGCGGGTTATCAGGAGGTCGAGGTGAACAACCGCGGCCGGGTGGTACGTACCCTGAAATTCCAGCCCCCCGAGCCCGGCAAGGACATCTACCTCAACATCGACATCCGCCTGCAGTTGAAGGCCCAGGAGCTGCTGGCCGGCCGCCGGGGCGCCATCGTGATGATGGAGCCCAACACCGGCGCCATCCTGGCCATGGAGTCGAGCCCGAGCTACGACCCCAACCTGTTCGTGACCGGCATCTCCAGCGCCAACTACTCGGCGCTGCTCAATGATCCCGCCCGGCCGCTGGTGAACCGAACCACCCAGGGCATCTATGCCCCCGCCTCCACCGTCAAGCCCATGATGGCGGTGATGGGGCTCAACGAGGGGGCGATCACCCCCAATTACCGCTACTTCGGCGGGCCCAGCTTCTCCATCCCGGGCACCACCAAGAAGTTCCGGGACTGGCGCCGCTGGGGCCACGGCTGGCTCGACGTCTATCGCGCCATCGAAGTGTCGGCGGATACCTATTTCTACGATCTCGCCTACCGGGTCGGCATCGACAAGATCAACAGCTACATGACCAAGTTCGGCTTCGGCCAGTACAGCGGCGTGGACCTCTATGAAGAGACCCGGGGCGTCATGCCCTCCCGGGACTGGAAGATGGCCCGCTGGCGTCAACCCTGGTACCAGGGGGACACCATCTCCATCGGCATCGGCCAGGGCTACTGGAGCGCCACCCCGATCCAGCTCGCCAAGGCCATCAGCATCCTGACCCAGAACGGTCACGACGTGACGCCGCACCTGCTCAAGAGCACCGCCTCGTCCGATGGCGTGGTCAACGCCCCCATCAACCCGAACGTGGCCATCGCCGCCAAGAGCGATACCTACTGGCAGGTGGCCAAAGACGGCATGTGGCGCGTCATCAACGGCCACGAAGGGACGGGGCGCCGCGCCTTCGCCAATACCCCCTACAAGGCGGCGGGCAAGTCCGGCACCGCCCAGGTGGTGGGTCTCAAGGAGAACCAGGTCTACAACGCGGCCACCACCAAGGTGGAGCACCGCGACAACGCCCTGTTCGTCGCCTTCGCCCCCTTCGAGGCACCCAAGGCGGTCGTCGCCCTGGTGCTGGAGAACGCCGGGGGCGGCAGCGCCATGGCGGCACCGGTCGCCCGCCACATGCTGGATGCCTATCTGCTCCCGCCGGAACCCCAGTTGCCACCGGCACCGGAAAAGCCGTCCCAACCGAGTGAGGTCGTTTCCCAATGAGTAATTCTGCCCGCCAGCAGAGCATCTGGTACAAGCTGCACATCGACCTGCCGCTGCTGCTCGGCCTGCTGACCCTGATGGCCCTCTCCATGGTGGTGCTCTACTCCGCCTCGGGCCAGGATCTCGACTCCATCGTGCGCCAGCTGGTGCGCGGCGCCCTGGCCTTCGGTCTGATGATCGGCATGGCCCAGCTGCCACCCTCCCTCTATGCCCGCTGGTCGGTGCCCCTGTTTGCGGTGGTGGTGCTGCTGCTCATCGCTGTGGACGTGTTCGGCCACATCGGCAAGGGGGCCCAGCGCTGGCTCGATCTCGGCTTCATGAAGTTCCAGCCCTCCGAGGTGATGAAACTCTCCATGCCCATCATGGTGGCCGCCTGGCTCAGCCGGCACTCCCTGCCGCCAAAGTTCAGTCATGTGATGATCGCCCTGGTGATGGTGCTGCTGCCCACCCTGCTGATCGCGGCCCAACCCGATCTCGGCACCTCCATCCTGGTGGCCGCTTCCGGCTTCTTCGTCATCTTCCTGGCGGGGATCAGCTGGTGGCTCATCGGGCTCGCGGTCTTGCTCATCTGCGCCTTCATGCCGGTGCTCTGGTTCTTCCTGATGCACGACTACCAGCGCCAGCGGGTGCTGATGCTGCTGGACCCGGAGAAGGACCCGCTCGGTCGCGGCTATCACATCATCCAGTCCAAGATTGCGATCGGCTCCGGCGGCGTGTTCGGCAAGGGGTGGCTGCAAGGCACCCAGTCCCAGCTCGAATTCCTGCCAGAGCGCCACACCGACTTCATCTTCGCCGTCTTCAGCGAGGAGTTCGGTCTGGTGGGAGTGGCCCTCTTGCTGGTCATCTACCTCTACATCATCAGCCGCTGCCTGTTTATCTCCATGCAGGCCCAGAACAGCTTCGAACGCCTGCTGGGGGGCGCCCTGACCCTGACCTTCTTCGTCTATGTGTTCGTCAACATGGGCATGGTAAGCGGCATCCTGCCGGTGGTAGGAGTTCCCCTGCCACTGGTGAGCTACGGCGGCACCTCCATGGTGACCCTGATGGCGGGCTTCGGCGTTCTGATGTCCATCCAGACCCACAGGCGGCTGCTCGCCTGATGCGGCTCGGCTGGCTGGCTCTGTCTCTGTGCACCCTGACGGCGGGTGCTGCCGTCTCGCCGGCCCGGCTCAGCCTGCTGGCCGAGCAGCAACAGGTGCCGCTGGCAGAGTTGCAGGCCGCCGCCGCCCAGGCCAGCCTGCGCCAGGAGGTACTGGACACCATCCACCGCCCCTGGGAAGCCAAGCCCTGGCACCGCTACAGGCCGCTGTTCGTCACCCCGGAGCGCATCCGGGACGGAGTGGGATTCTGGCAGCGCTATGCCGCCACCCTGGCACGGGCCGAGCAGACCTACCAGGTCCCCGCCTCCCTCATCGTCGCCATCATCGGCATCGAGACCTTTTACGGTCGACAGATGGGGCGCCATCCGGTGCTCGACAGCCTTTACACCCTGGGATTCCACTACCCCGAACGGGCGGATTTCTTCGCCAAGGAGTTTGCCCAGCTGGTGCTGCTTGCCCGGGAAGAGAAGTGGCCGCTCACCACCCTCAAGGGCTCCTATGCCGGCGCCATGGGCATGGGCCAGTTCATGCCCTCCAGCTACCGCCACTACGCGGTCGACTTCGACGGAGACGGCAAGCGGGATCTCTTCGCCAACCCGGTAGATGCCATCGGCAGCGTGGCCAACTACTTCGCCCTGCACCACTGGCGCTGGGGCGAGCCGGTGGTGGAGCCCGCCTTGATCGGATTGGCGCCAGTAGGTACCCTGCTTGCACCCGAGCCCGAGCTAAGACACCGCTGGGCAGAGCTGGCCGCTGCGGGCATTGAAGTCGCCACACCGCCGTCACCCGAGACGCCGGTAAAACTGCTGGCGATGGAGCAGGCCGAAGGACCGGAATACTGGGTCGCGCGCCACAATTTTTACGTGATCACCCGCTACAATCGCAGCCCTCTCTATGCGATGGCGGTGCATCAACTCAGTCAAGCAATCCAGGACGCTTATGCATTACAGCCACAAACTTCTTCCCCTCAGCCTGACCTTGTTGCTGGCCGCCTGTAGCAGCCAACCCGAACCCCAGCCGCTGCCGCCAGAGCCCGTCCCCCAGGAGAAACCCCAGGTCATCGAGATCCCCCAGGCGACCGGCGCCATTCCCCGCCCCGAACCCATGAGCGAGAGCGGCAACCGGGACTACTGGATCGGCAAGCAGAAGTTTGAGGTGTGGCGCGACGTCAAGCACTACAGCGAGGAAGGCACTGCCAGCTGGCTCTCCCGGGATCTGGACGGCAACAAGACTGCCAACGGCGACGTGCAGGACAGCACCCTGTTCAGCGCCGCCCACCGCAACCTGCCCCTGCCAAGCTACGTGCGGGTCACCAATCTGGACAACGGTCTGGAGACCATAGTACGCGTCAATGATCGCGGCCCCTTCGGCAGCGATCGCCTCATCGATCTCTCCCACGCCGCCGCCGCGCAGCTGGAGATGGTGGAAGGGGGTGAGGCCCGGGTGCGCCTCGAACTCATCACCGATCAGCCGGATCAGATGGTGGAGATGGTGCCCATGACCCCGATGACGCCCATGGAGCCTGCGGCGCCAGCCGCCAATTCCTTCGCGAACGAGACGCCGGCCCCCACGGCACCGGCCAAGGCCGCCCCTGCGCCTGCTCCTGCCGCCACGGCAACCACCACCGTCTCCCCCCCCAAGGCCGGTGCGACCCAGGGCAAGATGATCCAGGTGCTCGCCAGCGGCTCGCAGGCGCGGGCCGAGGCCATGGGCAAAGTGATGACCCAGCGCTATGGCGTGCCGTACCAGGTGGTGGCACATGGCGCCGTCTTCCGCGTCCTGCTCGGGCCCGTGGCCAGCGACAAGCAGGCCCCCCTGCTCGAGCAGATCCGCCAGGGCGGGTTGGAGCAGGCCTTCATCGTGCCCTGATACCCGCCCCGACCTCGCGCCGGGATACGACGCGAGGTCGGGGGCCATCCCATAAAATCCCGTCCAGGTCGCATCTCGGACTATGACCGACACGCACATCTGGTATAGTGGGGCCCGCTTTTTTTCAACTTGGGTACATCCCATCCAGGCACCAGGAATTTCAAGATGTCCAAATTTGCCCGCTCCGTTATTCTGGCCTCCCTGTTAAGCGCCACCGCTCAGGCCAACCAGCCTGTTCCAACCCCGGATTCGGCCCTGCCGAGTGCCCAGCCGGTCCCCACTTTGAACAGCGCCCCCATGGTGGTGCCTGCCGCGCCCGAGATCTCCGCCAAGGCCCACATCCTGATCGACTACTTCTCCGGACAGGTGCTGGCCGAGCAGAACGCCGACGAGCGTCTGCCCCCCGCCAGCCTGACCAAGATGATGACCTCCTACATCGTCGGCGACGAGTTGCACAAGGGGAACATCAAGGGCACCGACATGGTGACCATCAGCCAGAACGCCTGGTCCAAGAACTACTCCGATTCCTCCAAGATGTTCATCGAGGTGGGCAAGCAGGTCTCCGTCGATGATCTCAACAAGGGCATCATCATCCAGTCCGGCAACGACGCCTGCGTCGCCATGGCCGAGCACCTGGCAGGCAGCACCGACTCCTTCGCCAGCCTGATGAACGCCTGGGCCGCCAAGCTCGGCATGAAGGACTCCCAGTTCAAGAACCCCCACGGCCTGGATGAAGAGGGCCACTACAGTACCGCCCGCGACATGGCCCGCCTGGGTCAGGCCCTGATCCACGATCAGCCGGAGGAGTACAAGATCTACTCCCAGAAGTCCTTCGTGTTCAACGGCATCACCCAGCACAACCGCAACCGCCTGCTGTGGGACCAATCCCTGCAGGTTGACGGCATCAAGACAGGTCACGTCAGCCAGGTCGGCTACAACCTGGTCTCTTCCGCCACCAACAACGAAGGCATGCGCCTGATCGCCGTGGTCATGGGGGCCAACAGCGAGGCCTCACGCGCTGCCGAGAGCAAGAAGCTGCTCACCTACGGCTTCCGCTTCTTCCAGAGCCTGACCCCCTACAAGGCGGGCACCGAACTGGTCACCCAGAAGATCTGGATGGGCGACAAGCCGGAAGTGAAGCTGGGGGTCGACAAGGACGTCTCCGTGCTGGTCACCCGTGGCCAGGGCAACAACCTCAAGGCGGACTTCCAGCTGGAGAGCGAGCTGAAGGCGCCCCTGGCCAAGGGCCAGCGCGTCGGCACCGTGTACCTCAAGCAAGGGGACAAGGAGATCAAGCAGGTTCCCCTGGTTGCCCTGGAAGAGGTGCAGGAAGGTGGCCTGATGAGCCGCCTGTGGGATTACCTGGTCATGCTGGTCTCCAGCTGGTTCAAGTAACAGACCCTTCCTCAAGCAGCGGCGCCAACAGGCGCCGCTGCTGTCTTTTGCGGTCTGTCCAGTCAATAACCCTGTAATCTGCAGGTTCCGCCGACTGACGATTTGTGGTAAAAAGCAGCATTTCCACGTCTTGCCGCACCGCCGGGTCTTGATCCCGAGGCGGCTCATGCCCATATAGACTGGGAACTGTCCCCTGGGGGCAGATGAGGGGACCGTTTCGGCGGCCCTCAAAGACGTAAAGATGACGCCGCGTCCCGGCGACCCAGAAAGGTGAAGTAGATGAATACCAAGTTTGATGAACTGCTGGAGTTCCCCTGCAAGTTCCCGTTCAAGGTGCTTGGCGTGGCCGATCCCGCCCTGCCCGACATGGTGGTGGAAGTGCTGCAGCAACATGCTCCCGGCACCTACAGCCCGACCGTTCAACCGAGCTCCAAGGGCAACTATCACTCGGTACGGGTGACGGTCACCGCCCAGAGCAAGGAACACATCGAGGCCATGTATACCGCCCTTGGCAAGATCGAGCTGGTTCGTTACGTCCTGTAAGTTGCCTCTGTCGCCCCGCCACCGGGGCGACTGATTATTTGCCGCCCGGTCGCAGCGGCGACCGTACCGACACCGCGCCGCCAGTGAGGAAAGATGTCACTCGAAACGCCCGCAGAGCCACAACCGTCAGCCGGCCAACTGCTCGTCAGACAGCTGGGCCGTCGCCCCTACCAGCCGGTGTGGGACGCCATGAAGGCGTTCACCGACAATCGCACCCCCGACACCCCGGACGAGTTCTGGGTGGTGGAGCATGACCCCGTCTACACCCAGGGTCAGGCCGGCAAGGCCGAACACCTGCTCGCCCCCGGCAACATCCCGGTGGTGCAGAGTGATCGCGGCGGCCAGGTGACCTATCACGGCCCGGGCCAGCTGGTGCTCTACGTTCTGGTGGATGTGCGCCGCAGCAAGCTCTCTGTACGGGAGCTGGTGACCTGCCTCGAAACCGCCATCATCAACACGCTCGCCAAAAGCAATATCGAGGCCTACGCCAAGGCCGATGCCCCGGGCGTCTACGTGAAGAGCGATCTGGGTATGGAAGCCAAGCTGGCGTCCCTGGGTTTGCGCATTCGCAAGGGGTGCTCGTTCCACGGGTTGGCCCTCAACGTCAACATGGACATGACTCCCTTCCTGCGCATCAATCCGTGCGGCTATGCGGGCATGGCCATGACCCAGACCAGCGCCCTGGGCGGCCCGCAGAGCGTCGCCGAGGCACAGTCCCTGCTGGTGACGGAGCTGGCCCACCTGATTGGCTACCAAGAGATCACGAATACCGAAGAGGCGGCATGAGCAACCCCATGCCCCGTGGTCACGAGGGAGCCGCAAGGCCCCTGGTGACCGTCAACCAGACAATAACAAACACCGAGAGTGAATCATGAGCAAACCCGTTCGTATGGAGCCGGGCGTCAAGCTGCGCGATGGCGACAAGATGGCCCTGATCCCGGTGAAATTCATGCCGGATCCCAACGAGGAAGTGCTGCGCAAGCCGGAGTGGATGCGGATCAAGCTGCCGCCGTCGAGCCAGAAGATCGAGCACATCAAGAGCACCCTGCGCAAAAACAAGCTGCACTCTGTGTGTGAAGAGGCTTCCTGCCCCAACCTGGCGGAGTGCTTCAACCACGGCACCGCGACCTTCATGATCATGGGCGCCATCTGTACCCGCCGATGCCCCTTCTGCGACGTGGCCCACGGCCGTCCGTTGCCGCTGGATCCGGAGGAACCGAAGAAGCTGGCACTCACCATCAAGGAGATGAACCTCAAGTACGTGGTGATCACCTCGGTGGACCGCGACGATCTGCGGGACGGCGGTGCCCAGCACTTCGCCGACTGCATCCGCGAGATCCGCGAGCACAGCCCCCAGACCCGCATCGAGATCCTGACCCCGGACTTCCGTGGCCGGATGGAGCAGGCGCTGGAGGTGTTCCGCGAGACCCCGCCTGACGTCTTCAACCACAACCTGGAAACCGCCCCGCGCATGTACCGGGTTGCCCGTCCGGGTGCCGACTACAAGTGGTCCCTGGAGCTGCTGCGCCGCATCAAGGAGATGCACCCCCACGTGCCGACCAAGTCCGGTCTGATGATGGGCCTTGGCGAGACCAACGAGGAGATCGTCGAGGTACTCAAGGATCTGCGCGAGCACGGCGTCAACATGCTGACCTTGGGCCAGTATCTGCAACCGAGCCGCCACCACCTGCCGGTGAAGCGTTATGTGCCGCCCGCAGAGTTCGACGAACTCAAGGATGTGGCCATGGAGCTCGGCTTCAGCCACGCCGCCTGCGGTCCCTTCGTGCGTTCCTCCTACCACGCAGACCTGCAAGCCAAGGGGGAAGAGGTCAAATAAGCCTCTTTTCCTGCTGGCAGAAAAAAGAGCGCCCTTGGGCGCTCTTTTTTTATCGCCGTCACCTCGCAGGCAGCGGTTGTCCCTTTGTGATTGGCGCCGTTCTGGCGTAACGTGGCCACTCCCCTTCTCTGGAGTGCTGTGCCGGATGCCGACTCTCACCGTTCGCCTGATCCCCCTGCGTGACGCAGACTTTCCCGCCTATCGCGACTACTTCATCGAGGATTACGCCCAGGATCTTGCCAGCAACCACGGGATGGCGCTGCCTGACGCCCACCGTCAGGCCGACGCCTCGTTGCAGCAGCTCCTGCCACTGGGTGTCGCCACCCCGGGTCATCACCTGCTCGCCATGGTACCTGAAGCCTCGAACTCGCCGGGCGAGCCTCTGGGCTATCTCTGGCACGCCATCGACGCCGCTGCCGGCACCACCTTCATCTACGACTTCTATGTGACACCGCCCCATCGTGGTCGCGGCCTCGGCAAGGCAGCCATGGCCGCCCTGGAAGCGCAGCTCGCCCCCCTAGGCATCCACCAGATCAAGCTGAGGGTGGCCCATGACAACCCGAGGGCACTGGCGCTCTATCAGGCGCTGGGCTTCACCATCACCGGCTACAACATGGCAAAGCGTCTGGATTGAGCACCTTCATTGGGCCACCACCCGGCCCATGGCTCAGAGCGAGATGCCGGAAAAGGACATGAAGCCGAGGGACATCAGCCCGGCCACGATGAAGGTAATGCCGATATCCCGCAGCCCCTCGGGCACATCCGAATACTTCATCTTCTGGCGCAACCCCGCAATGGCGACGATGGCCAGCAGCCAGCCCAGCCCTGAGCCCGCCCCGTAGACCACGGATTCGATGAAGTCGTAATCCCGCTGGGCCATGAACATCACCCCGCCGAAGATGGCGCAGTGCACCGTCAGCAGCGGCAGGTAGATGCCGAGCGCGTGATGGAGCGCCGGGAAATGTTTGTCGAGCACCATCTCCATCACCTGCACCAGCGCCGCCAGCACCCCGATGTAGACGATGAAATCGAGAAAGCCCAGATCAAACTCCCCGAGGAAGGTACTCTCGGGACGCAGGATATGGCGGTAGATCAGGTTGTTGAGGGGGATGGCGATCACCATGACCACCAGCACCGTCATGCCCAAACCGAAGGCGGTGTTGATGTTCTTGGAAACGGCCAGGAAGGTGCACATGCCAAGGAAGAAGGCCAGCGCCAGGTTTTCCACAAAAATCGACTGGATGAAGAGATTGACGTAATAGTCCATGAATGAGTTCACCACTTGGTTGCAATAAGAGCACGTCCGCGCCCGGCCAACGGCCAGTCGCGAAGATGACGTCACGGATGACGTTTACAGAGAGAGCTGGCGCAGCGCCCGGTAATGACCACGGCAGCCGCCAGACTGCCGAGCAGCCCGGTCAGCGGTACTCAATGACGGGGATCAAACGGGCGGGCGCCCGGCTGGTGAACCTAGTCGCCCTGGCAGAAGCGATATTGCAGGTGGTGGCAGCGAAGCCGCCGTGTGTGCAGAGCGCCGAAGTAGTCGGGCCGCTGCCTGAGATAGATGAGAGGCAGGAAAAACAGCAGGCCGCAGAGCAGGCCGAGGATCTCGTGCTGGAACCAGGCCAGCAGCATCTGGTAGAGCTCGGCATGAGCAGCCCCTTCCAGTCGCCGTCCCTGCTCGAAACCGAGCCGCCACTGGGAGGCGGGCGGCAGGCTGACGTTGTCGGCAAGCCCCGGGTTCGCTGGCTCATGGAACAGCATCGGCCGCTCCTGCCCTTGCGTCTCCATTCCCCTAGTTGCAACGACCCCTGCCGCCGCCGCAGCGGCAAGCCAGAGAAGGCAGGCGATGGCAAGCACCATCGGCCATGACGAGGGGCGGCGAGAGGATGACAAGGGGGCTGTCCGTCAAGAAAAATTACAGGTGGAATATATCACAATACCGTCACTTATTGCATTTTCCACCATGAGATATTAACAGGAGCGATATTAAACACCGCCCCATTCCCTAAAACCGGCAAGGTTGCACCACCTTGAGAAAGCGACTTGCATCTTCCTCAAGGTGAGGGCTCACCCCTGCTCGAAGGCCGGGTGATAGCGCACTTCACCACTGGGCATGGCAGCGCCGAACGAGCGGGTCATGAAGTACTCGGGCGGCACGCCGGGCAGCGTCAACCCCGGCTCGGACACGAAACCAAAACGGCCGTAGAAGCCGGGATCCCCCAGCACCACGCAGCCGGCCGCTCCCATCCCCTTGAGCTCGGCCAGACCCGCGTCCATCAGCCGTGACCCCAGCCCCCTGCCCTGAAGCGCAGGGGAGACGGAAATGGGGCCAAGGCCATACCAGTGCGGGCTGCCATCGCTGATGGTGACCGGCGAGAAGCAGAGGTGGCCGACCACCCGCCCCGCCTGCTCCGCCACCAGCGACAGGCTGAGTGCCCCGGCCTGGCGCAAGGCGCGCACGATCAGCTGTTCGTTGTGATCGGTATGGGGGGCATTGAGGAACGCGGCCACGGTCAGCGCTTCAATGGCGTCGTGATCGGCGCCCGTTTCAGGTCGAATGAGAATATTCATAAGGTTTTCTCCGTTTGTTATCTTGCAATGGATGGCCTGATCAGACTGTCTGCAGGCAGCAGATCACATAGCCATAGCTGCCCAGGTATTGGCGGTGGATGGCCACTTCCCGGCTCAGATCCTGCCAGGCTGGGCTATCCCCCAGCTCGGCACGGTGGCGCGCCAGATTGCGCTCGATGGGATCCAGATAGTTGTCCCAGGCCCTTTGCGGCAACGGGGTGTGCCACAGGCAGCGATAACCCGCCTCCTTCACCGTTTTGAGCAGGCCCGCCAGGGTCTGCATGGCGGGATAATCCCGCTGCCAGAACGCCAGTGCCTCCTCTGGGGGCGTGTCCGTCAGCCACACCAGGTCGCTCAGCACCAGGCAGGCAGCAGGGCCGGCAAGGTACGGCCGCCATGCCTGCAAGGCGTTGGCCACCCCGATGGTGTAGGCGCTCCCCTCGGCCCAGATGAGATCGGCGGGGGCAAGATCTGCCGGCAGCGCCGCCATGTTGGCGCACAGGGTAGTGACCTGACTCAGCCCCGCCGCACTGGCGCTACGGGCCACGGCGGCCAGCGCCTCCTCGTCCAGATCGATGGCCACTATGGTGGCGTCCGTCACCTGTGCCAGCGCCAGGGTGGCGGCGCCGCGCCCGCAGCCCATGTCGAGGATCCGGCGAGGCTGGCTGGGCAGCGCGGCAAATTGCTGCTGGGTGAAGAGGCTATCGCCCGGCCCCCAATAGCTCATGCCATCCAGCAGCAGCTTGAAATCCCGGATATAACGTTCATGTTCATTCATGTCTTTGCTGAGCCACTGCAGGTGGTAACGCTCTTTTTCACTGAATCCCTGCTTCATCACCCAGGCAAAGTAGGCCTGCGGGGCTTGATGCTGCAGTTGCCGCTGCCAGGCCTTGAACTCGTCGCCGGAGTGCGCACGCAAACCGGCGAGATCCGCCAGCAGATCCCGGGCGCGTTGCATCCGCGCCAGCTCTTCATCCAGCTCCCTGACCCGGGCTTCCAGCGTTGCCTGCTCCAGCTCGCCCGCCAGGCAGGCGAGGCACTGCTTGAGGCTGAGCCCGCCGGCCTGCAGGGCCTGTACCATCCGCAGCCGCTGCAGATCGTCATCGTCGTAGTGGCGATAGCCGTTGGCGCCCCTCGTGCCCGCAATCACCCCCAGCTTCTCGTAATAGAGCAGGGTGGAGCGGGCCAGGCCGCAGCGCCGGGCCAGTTCGGATATTTTCATGACAGCGACTCGCTGAGGGGTCCGTGACCCGATGAAGGGAAGCTTAAACTGTGAAGCAATAGACGGGTCAACGACAACATCCGGGTTCACACCATAAAAAAACGGCCACCCTGAGGTGGCCGTCATCGACAGCAAGAGAGACTCGCGGGATCAGAGGCCGGCGGCTTCCAGATGCTCCACCAACAACTGCACGCTGCGGTTGCCGCGCCACTCGTTGACGTCGAGCCGGTAGACCAGCCGCACCCGCTTCACCGAGGCATCGGGCCAGCGCTGCAAGTCGACGCCAAAGGCGATGGCATCCACCGCGTGGCCGGAATCCGTGGTCAGCATCATCTTGAGGTGCTTCTCCCCCACCAACCGCTGCTGCACCAGCACGAACTCGCCGTCAAACAGCGGCTCGGGGAAGGCCTGACCCCAGGGGCCGGAGGCGCGAATAAGCTCCGCCAGCTCGAGGGTGAGCTCGTCCGGCAGCAGTTCGCCATCGGTGAGCAGCACCCCGGTCAAGAGCTCAGGGGTCACCAGCTCGCCGATGACCGCCTCAAAAGCCCGCCCGAAGGCCTCGATATTGGCCTTGGGCAGGGTCAACCCGGCCGCCATGGCGTGGCCGCCAAACTTGCCCATCAAGCCGGGGTGGCGGGTATCGAGCAGTTCCAGCGCATCGCGCAGGTGCACCCCCGGGATGGAGCGCCCGGAGCCCTTGAGCTCGGTCTCGCTGCTCTCGGCAAAAGCGATGACCGGGCGGTAGTACTTCTCCTTCACCTTGGAGGCCACCAGCCCCACCACCCCCTGATGCCACTCGTTTCGGTGCAGCACGATGCCGGAGGGCACCTCGCCGTCACGAAAACGGATCTGCTCCAAAGTGGCGAGCGCCTCCTGCTGCATCCCCTGCTCGATCTCCTTGCGCTCCTGGTTGAGGCTGTCCATTTCGGAGGCGAACTGGCGCGCCAGATTGATGTCGTCACAGAGCAGACAGGCGACCCCGAGGGACATGTCATCGAGCCGGCCCACCGCGTTGAGGCGCGGCCCCAGCGCAAAGCCGAGATCGGCAGCGCACAGGCGACGCCCGTCGCGGCCCGACACGTCCACCAACGCCTGGATGCCGGGGCGACAACGGCCGGCCCGGATCCGCTGCAACCCCTGATGGACCAGGATGCGGTTGTTGCCATCCAGCGCCACCACGTCGGCCACGGTGCCGAGGGCCACCAGATCGAGGTAATCAGCCACGTTGGGGGCGCGCAGCCCCTGGCGCTCATACCAGCCGCTCTGGCGCAGATGGGTGTTGAGGGCCGCCATCAGATAGAAGGCGACCCCGACCCCGGCCAGCGACTTGGAGGGGAAGTTGCAGCCATGCTGGTTGGGGTTCACTATCGCGTCGGCGTCAGGCAGCTCCTGACCCGGCAAATGGTGATCGGTAACCAGTACCTGCATGCCGGCCGCCTTGGCCGCCGCCACCCCGGCGATGCTGGAGATCCCGTTGTCCACCGTGATCAGGAACTCGGCGCCGCGGGCCACCGCCAGCTCGACGATCTCCGGGGTGAGGCCATAGCCGAACTCGAAACGGTTGGGCACCAGAAAATCGATGTGGTGCCCCCCCATGGCGCGCAAGGCCAGCACGCACAGCGCCGAGCTGGTGGCGCCGTCGCAGTCGAAGTCACCGACGATGAGAATGCGTTTTTGCGCCGTCAGCGCCTCGGCCAGCAGCGGCACCGCCTGCGCCATGCCGAACAGGCGCTGGGGCGGCAGCAGCTGGTTGGCACTGCGCTCCAGCAGGGCAGGGTCTTCGACCCCGCGGCTGGCGAAGATTTGACGAAGCAACGGGTGCAGGGTGGCGGGCAGATGAGAATCATCAACTCGCGGACGACGACGGATTAGCAGGGGCATTGATGTGATCCAGTATCTTGAGCAGTTGTTCAGGGCTCTGATAACCGCGCACCAGGTCGCCATTGGGCAGGACCCAGCTCGGTGACGCCTTGATCCCGAGCCATTGGCTCAGGCCGATATGATGGGCAAGGATCGCATTACAGCCGCTCTCAGGCAAACGATCGCTGAAGTTGAGTTCGCGCAGCAGCCCGGGATCGCACCAGCTAGCCTGATCCGAGGCGGCGACAGGCGCAGGCAGCAGTTGCACGCTCACGCCCCTCGCCTGCAAACGGGGCAACTCCTCCAGCGCGATGCGACAAGGACCGCAGGCGAGATCGGTAAACAGGGTGAGGCGGTGGCGTTCAGGGGTGGCCTTGAGCCAGAGCCGGGCCTCCCCTATCTGGGAGAGCGCCAGCCTGCGTTGCTGCTGCTGGCTGAGCCGGGTGAGGTTTCTCATGTCGTGGGCCAGATCCAGCATGGAGCCCTGCAGCACATAGTCTCCCCTGGCATCGCTGTAGAGCAGTCCCTGGGCCGTGCCCAGCAGATAGAGGCCCGGCATGGGGGTCTCGTCCACCAGGTAGACCTGCACACCGAGGCGCTGCTCTATGGTCTGTTTCAACACATGGGGGTCCATCCCCGCGCTGGCCGCAAAAGCGCACAGCAGCATCATTCCCAGCAGTAAATATCGCATCAGCTCATTCACTTGGCATGATTGAAGGGTCTCATAAGGTAACCCAGACAATTCCCTCTCCCAAAGACCTTAATTAGTGATCGATTAATAATCGTCCGCAAGAAAAAATCACGGGATGACAGGTTGCCAATCGGGCTTGAGCCCCGCAAGCTAATCAGGACGACGGGAGACATCTTTAGTCATCCCTCTGTTATGCTGATGTTTTATTATTCAAATCGACGTGCGCTCAGGTGGCACGTTGTCCATTTCTAGGGGGAAAAATGAGTCTGATTCAAGAGTTCAAGGCCTTTGCATCCAGGGGCAATGTGATCGACATGGCGGTCGGTATCATCATAGGTGCCGCCTTTGGCAAGATTGTCTCCTCCTTCGTGGGAGACGTGATCATGCCCCCCATCGGGCTGATCCTGGGGGGCGTGGATTTCAGCGATCTCGCCGTGACCCTGAAGGCCGCCGAAGGGGATGCCCCTGCCGTGGTCATCGCCTACGGCAAGTTCATCCAGACCTGTATCGACTTCCTGATCATCTCCTTCGCCATCTTCATGGGGCTCAAGGCCATCAACACCCTGAAGAAGAAGCAGGAAGAGGAAGCCGCTGCCCCGGCCGGCCCCACCAAGGATCAGGAGCTGCTGACCGAGATCCGCGACTTGCTGAAATCCCAGCAGGGGAAATAACCGTTTCCTCCCTGTCGTGTGCTGAAAAAAAAGGTTCTTCGCGGGATCTTGGGGAAGTGGAAGTTGACAGACAGGGTGCTGGTAAACTGGCTGTCTCCAAACACACCACCACCATCACCCTGCTGTCGCCGTGCATCATATTGATATTGCCTCCTTCTGGCCAGGTTATA
>NZ_JAGKRH010000002.1:0-27757 GCF_017939245.1 Aeromonas sp. PrichA-15
GTGCTAACGCCAGGAATCGCATGCGTTTCCTGGCGTTGGTTTCTGCCTTGGCGAGGGCCAAGAAATCGATTGGATCGGACATACTGAGTACAGTGAAACCAGAATAGAGCAATTAGATCACATCTTTAATCTGATTGGTATAAGTTGTGGATTGGCAAAGACAACTACGCTTTCGAAGGGGAAAGAACATGCTGATTAGGAATGTGCGTCTGGCGGGCAGGGAAGGGATGTGGCATATCCTCTGTCAGGGAGGCGTGATCCGGGCCATCGAGCCCATGAGCACCCCTCTGCTCGCAGCCCATGAGCTTGATGGTGAGGAGGGTCTCGCCATCGCCCCCTTTATCGAGCCTCACATCCATCTTGATACCACCCAGACGGCTGGCGAGCCGAGCTGGAACCTCTCCGGCACCCTGTTCGAGGGGATCGAGCGCTGGGCGGAGCGCAAGGCACTGCTGACCCGCGAGGATGTGAAGCTGCGGGCCATCCAGACGTTGAAGTGGCAGATCGCCAACGGCATCCAATTCGTCCGCACCCATGTGGATGTCTCCGATCCCAATCTGGTCGCCCTGAAGGCGATGCTGGAGGTGCGGGAGGAGATGAAGGAGTGGGTGGAGCTGCAGATAGTGGCCTTCCCACAGGAGGGGATCCTCTCCTACCCCAACGGCAAGGCGTTACTTGAAGAGGCTCTCAAACTGGGCGCCGACGTGATAGGCGCCATCCCCCATTTCGAGTTTACCCGGGAGTACGGGGTCGAAAGTCTGCACTACGTCTTCGATCTTGCAGAGAAATATCAGGTTCTGGTGGATGTGCATTGCGACGAAATCGATGACGAACAGTCCCGTTTTATCGAGACGCTGGCAACCCTGGCCTACGAGCGCGGTATTGGCCATCGGGTGACCGCCAGCCACACCACCGCCATGCACTCCTACAACGGAGCCTATGCCTCGCGGCTGTTCCGGCTGCTCAGGATGACGGACATCAACTTCGTCGCCAATCCGCTGGTGAACATTCACCTGCAGGGGCGCTTCGACAGCTATCCCAAGCGTCGTGGCATCACCCGGGTGAAGGAGATGCTGGAGGCGAACATCAACGTCTGTTTCGGTCATGACGACGTGTTCGATCCCTGGTATCCCATGGGCACGGCCAACATGTTGCAGGTGCTGCACATGGGGCTGCATGTCTGCCAGATCATGGGCTACGAGCAGATCAATGACAGCCTCAAGCTGATCGGCAGCCACAGCGCCCGCACCCTGAACGCGCAGGATCGCTACGGCATCGAGGTGGGCAAGCCCGCCAACCTGCTGATCCTTCCTGCAGAGAATGGTTTCGATGCGGTGCGCCGCCAGGTGCCGGTACGTTATTCCATCCGCCATGGCAGAGTCATCGCCGATACTCGCCCGGCCGAGACGACCCTCCACCTTGTGAATCCAGAACGGGTAGACTTTCGCCGCTAGGGTCTAGCAGGGTCGATTAATTGCCCGGCTGTCCCCTGCTGCCGACATTTTGCATAATGCCAACCTGACACTCTTGGAGACTGCTTGATGCAAACCTGGTTATTTGTCGCTGCCGGAGGCGCCTTCGGTGCCTGCCTGCGTTTTGGCATCGCCGAGCTGATGGCCTGGCTGCTGGGACGCCACTTTCCCTATGGCACCCTGGTGGTCAACGTGGTCGGTTCCTTCATCATGGGGATTGCCTATGCCCTGATCAGCCATGGTCACGTGGTGGAACACCCGATGAAGCCATTGCTGATGGTGGGTATCCTCGGCGCCCTGACCACCTTCTCCTCCTTTGCCCTCGATACGGTCGTGCTGGCCCAGCAAGGGGCCTATCTGAAGGTGCTGCTCAATATCGGTCTCAATCTGTTCCTCTGTCTGGCCATGGTCGTGCTGGGGATGCAGTTGGTCGCAAGCCGGGTTTGAGGTGTCCGCACGCCATCGGCTCTGGTAAACTGGCGGCCATTCTTTGCTCTATGGGTATTTGAGGGATGTCGGAACAGACTACTACTACGCATTTTGGCTATAAAACCGTGGCAGCGACCGAGAAGGAAACCCTGGTCGCCGGTGTCTTTCATTCGGTAGCGGCCAAGTATGATCTGATGAACGATCTGATGTCGTTCGGCATCCATCGCCTCTGGAAGCGCTTTACCATCGACTGCTCCGGTGTCCGCAAAGGACAGAAGGTGCTGGATCTGGCTGGCGGTACAGGGGATCTGACCGCCAAGTTCTCCCGCATCGTGGGTGAGACCGGTCAGGTGGTCCTGGCGGACATCAACGACTCCATGCTGAAAGTGGGCCGCGACAAACTGCGCAACCTGGGGGTGGCCAACAACGTCTCCTACGTACAGGCCAATGCCGAGGCGCTCCCCTTCCCTGACAACCATTTCGACGTCATCACCATCGGCTTCGGCCTGCGCAACGTCACCGACAAGGACAAGGCACTTGCCTCCATGTTCCGGGTGCTCAAGCCGGGTGGCCGCCTGCTGGTGCTGGAGTTCTCCAAACCGGTGAGCGAAGTGATCGCCAAGCTGTATGATCTCTACTCCTTCAAATTGCTGCCGAAAATGGGCGAAATCGTCGCGAATGACAGCGAAAGTTACAAATACCTGGCGGAATCCATCCGCATGCACCCGGATCAGCAGACCCTGGCAGGCATGATGGAGAATGTCGGGTTCGAACAGGTTGAGTTCTACAACCTGACCCAGGGCGTGGTCGCCCTGCACCGCGGTTACAAGTTTTAAGGTCGCCTATGCCGATGGATGCCATGGTCACCGCGGTGATCGAAACCAGCCTCAACCAGTTGCTGGCCCTGGACAAACAGAGCCCGGAGCGGTTGCGCAAGCTGACGGGCAAGGTACTCAAACTGGAGCTGCGCGAGCTCAAGCCGCTCTGGTTTGTCTTCTCGGAGCGCCGTCTGGATGTGCTGGCCAGGTTTGAAGGGGAGGCGGATGCGGTGCTGAGTCTCTCCCTGACCGCCCTCGGCCTGCTCAAGGAGCCTTCCGCCCTGACCCGCTACATCCGCGAGGAGAAGCTGGACCTGAGCGGTGACCCCCAGCTGGTGCAGGCATTCAGCGCCCTGCTTGGCGAGCTCGATATCGACTGGGAAGAGGAGCTGTCCCGCTACACCGGCGACGTGGTGGCCCACACCCTGTGCAGTGGTGCCCGTCAGGCTCGCCGTTTTGTGGGGCGAGAGTTGTGCCGTTCCCAGCGTCAAGTGGCCGAGTATTTGACCGAGGAGGCTAGGCTTGCCCCGGGTCCGCTGGAAGTGGCGAGCTTCAATGACGATGTCGAAGAGCTGGCCCAACAGATGAAGGCGATCGAGTTGCGGCTTGCCCGCCTCGAACAGCAGGTGAGCTGATGACCCCGAAGGAGTTCAAACGCCTCTATCGCATCGTCAGCATCCTGCTGGAACAGGGCATCGACGAGCTGGTGCCCGCCCGTTATCAGCCCTGGCCTGGCCGTCTGGCCCGTCGCAGTCTGTTCTGGCTCAAGAACAAGCAACAAGGCATGAGCCGTGGCGCCCGCATTCGCCTCGCCTTCGAGGCCCTGGGCCCCATCTTCATCAAGTTCGGCCAGATGCTCTCGACCCGCCGAGACCTGCTGCCCCCCGACATTGCCGAAGAGCTGGCCCTGCTGCAGGACAGGGTGCCTCCCTTCTGTGGTCAGGCCGCCCGTCGCCAGATAGAAGAGAGCCTGGGTTGCCCCGTCGAGACCCTGTTCGATGACTTCGACGAGACGCCGCTGGCATCCGCCTCCATCGCCCAGGTGCACACCGCCCGGTTGAAGGAGAACGGCCGCGAGATCGTCATCAAGGTGATCCGTCCCGATATCGAGCCGGTCATCGAGGCCGACCTGCGCCTGATGCAGGCCCTGGCCCGTCTGGTGGCCCGTTTCGTGCCCCAGAGCGGACGACTGCGCCCCGTCGAGGTGGTGGAGGAGTATCGCAAGACCATACTCGACGAGCTCAACCTGATGCGCGAAGCGGCCAACGCCATCCAGCTGCGCCGCAACTTCACCGGTTCCGAGGCGCTCTATGTGCCCGAGGTGTTCACGGACCATTGCCGTGAGCAGGTGCTGGTGATGGAGCGTATCTACGGCATTCCGGTCTCCGACATTGCCGCGCTGGAAGCCAACGGCACCAACATGAAGTTGCTGGCCGAGCGCGGAGTGGAAGTGTTCTTCACCCAGGTGTTCCGTGACAGCTTCTTCCACGCCGACATGCACCCGGGCAACATCTTCGTCTCTTTCGAACACCCCGAGAATCCGCTCTGGATCGGCATCGACTGCGGCATCGTCGGCACCCTCAACCGGGAAGACAAGCGCTACCTGGCGGAGAACTTCCTCGCCTTCTTCAACCGCGACTACCGCCGTGTGGCCGAGCTGCACGTAGAGTCAGGCTGGGTACCGCCCGATACCAAGGTGGACGAGTTCGAGTTCGCCATCCGCACCGTGCTGGAGCCCATCTTCGAGAAACCGCTCTCCGAGATCTCCTTCGGCCACGTGCTGCTCAATCTGTTCAACACCGCCCGTCGCTTCAACATGCAGGTGCAGCCGCAGCTGGTGCTGCTGCAAAAGACCCTGCTCTATGTGGAAGGGCTGGGTCGCCAGCTCTATCCCCAGCTGGATTTGTGGCAGACCGCCAAGCCCTATCTGGAAAACTGGATGCACGAGCAGGTCGGCCCCAAGGCGGTGTGGAATGCCATCAAGGAGAAGGCGCCGTTCTGGGCGGAGAAACTGCCGGAGCTGCCGGAGCTGGTCTATGAGACCCTGCGTCAGGCCCGCCATCAGCAGCACCACTTCGACCAGATGTTTGCCGATTTCCGTCGCCACAGTCGCCGTCAGGGGCAGGCCCGCTACCTCTTAGGGGTTGGAGCCAGCCTGCTGCTCGCGGGTGTATTCTTGCTGACCCAGAAACAACACATTGAGTGGGGACAAATCAGCCTCGCCGGCGCCGGGTTATGCTGGCTGCTGGGTTGGTTGCGAACCCGTTCCCATTAAATAACCTGCGCCATCGGGCGCCTATCCGGAGAGAAAGTCATGGGTGGTATCAGTATTTGGCAGTTGTTGATCATCGCAGTCATCGTCGTGCTGTTGTTCGGCACCAAGAAATTGCGCGGTATCGGCGGCGATCTGGGCGCGGCGGTCAAGGGGTTCAAGAAGGCGCTCTCCGATGAGCCGGCCGACACCAAACCCGAGCAGAAAGATGCCGAGTTTCCGACCAAGCAGTTGAACGAGACGGCCAGCAACGCCGAAGCCGCCAAGCAGAAAGACAAAGATCAGGCCTAAGCCATGTTCGACATCGGTTTTTGGGAACTGGTCGTCATCGGCGTCGTCGCCCTGGTGGTGCTGGGTCCCGAGCGGTTGCCGGTCGCGATCCGCACCGCCAGCCACTGGATAAGGCTGATCCGCAGCACCGCCAACTCGGTCAAGGCCGAGCTGGAACAGGAGCTCAAGTTGCAGGATCTGCACAACGATCTGAAGAAGGCCGAACGGTTGCAGATGAACAACCTGAGCCCCGAGCTGCAGGAGTCCATCGAGCAGTTGAAAGCGGCCGCCCAGTCGGTGAATCGTCCCTATCAGGGGGAGAACGAGATCCGCCCGCCTCGGGAGCCCGCCCAGGCTGAGCCAGCTACTCCGGTGGCGGCCCCGACGCCCACCCCAGAGGTTCCGCCGGTCAACAGTCAGCGAGAGAGCGAGCCTGTGCCCGCCAGCGAGTCCGCAGCCAAAGGGGAGGGTAAGCCATGAGTCAGGCAGAACAACCCCTCATCAGCCATCTGGTGGAGCTGAGAACCCGTCTGCTGCGCGCGATCTCCGCCATCCTGCTGGTGTTCATCGCGCTCATCTACTTCTCCAACAACATCTACGACTTCGTGGCCCAGCCGCTGCTCAGCCAGTTGCCGGCAGGCACCAGCATGATAGCGACGGATGTGGCGACACCCTTCATCACGCCCATCAAGCTGACCCTGGTGGTCTCCTTCTTCGTGGCGATCCCCTATCTGCTCTATCAGGCCTGGGCTTTCATCGCACCCGGTCTGTACCAGCACGAACGGCGGCTGATCCTGCCCCTGGTGGCCTCCAGCGCCGTGCTGTTCTATGCGGGGATGGCGTTCGCCTACTACGTGGTGTTCCCCCTGGTGTTCGGCTTCTTCACCAGTACCGCCCCCGCCGGGGTGACGGTGGCGACCGACATCGCCAGCTACCTGGACTTCGTGCTGACCCTGTTCTTCGCGTTCGGGGTGGCGTTCGAGATCCCGGTGGCCACCATACTGCTCTGCTGGACCGGGGTGACCACCCCCAGGAGCCTGAAGGAGAAGCGCCCTTACGTCATCGTCGGGGTCTTCGTGGTCGGTATGTTGCTGACGCCGCCCGATGTCTTCTCCCAGACCCTGCTCGCGATCCCCATGTGGGGCCTGTGGGAGATAGGTCTGTTCTTCGCCCGCTTCTACGTGAAGAAAGAGGACGAAGAGCAGCAACAAACGGAAGAGGGGAGCTGAGGCTCCCTTCCTCTTTTCATGCATCCGTTCGAGGCGTATGGTAAGGCCCCATTGAGTAGATGGTTTTCAAATGCCTGATATGCACCTCGTTTGTCCGGAACCCCTGACTCCATGATCGACATCGGTTTGAACCTGACCAGCAGCCAGTTCGCAGGCGAACAAGCCGACCTGGTGGAACGCGCGCGCGCCGCCGGGGTGGAAGCCCTGATCCTGACCGGCACGGATCTGGCCGGCAGCCAGGCCAGTGCCGAGCTGGCCACCCAGTGGCCGGGCTACTGCTTCTCCACCGCCGGGGTGCACCCCCACGATGCCAAAAGCGTCGATGAGGCGACCCTGCCCGCCTTGCGGGAACTGGCGGCCCTGCCCCAGGTGGTGGCCATCGGCGAGTGCGGTCTCGACTACAACCGGGACTTCTCCCCCCGTCCGGTGCAGGACGCGGTGTTTGACGCCCAGCTGGCGCTCGCCGCCGAGCTCGGTATGCCGGTGTTTCTCCACTGCCGCGATGCCCATGACAAATTCGTCGAGATCCTGCGCCCCTGGTTGCCCCGCCTGCCGGGGGCCGTGTTGCACTGCTTCACCGGCTCCGACGCCGAGCTGGACGAGTGCCTGGCGCTGGGGCTGCATATCGGGGTGACCGGCTGGCTCTGTGACGAGCGCCGTGGCCAGCTGCTGCGCGAGCAGGTGGCCCGCATTCCGGCGGGTCGCCTGATGATAGAGACGGACGCCCCCTACCTGGTGCCGCGGGATCTGAAACCCAGGCCCAAACGCAACGAACCCGCTTTTTTGCCGCACATCGCCCAGGTGGTGGCGGCCTGCCGTGGTGAAGCGCCCGAGGCCTTGCTGGCCCATACCCGGGCCACCTCCGCCGCATTCTTCCAACTTCCGCTTTTGGAGTGATTCATGGCCACAACTCTTCCGGGGGCCTTCCCGGGCCGTCGCCTGCGCCGGGTGCGCAAACATGACTTCAGCCGCCGCCTGGTGCGAGAGAACGTACTGACCGTCGACGATCTCATCTATCCCGTGTTCGTGCTGGAGGGGGAGGGTCAGCGAGAGGCCGTTGCCTCCATGCCGGGGGTGGACAGGCTCTCCATCGATCTGCTGCTCGAAGAGGCCGCCGAACTGGTGGCCCTGGGTGTGCCGGCGGTGGCCCTGTTCCCGGTGACGCCGCTGGAGAGAAAGAGTCTGATGGCGGAAGAGGCTTACAACCCGGATGCCCTGGCCCAGCGGGCGACCCGTGCCCTCAAGGCTCGCTTCCCGGAGCTCGGGGTCATCACCGATGTGGCGCTCGACCCCTTCACCACCCATGGCCAGGACGGCATCATCGATGACGAAGGCTATGTGCAGAACGACATCACCACCGAGATCCTGGTGAAGCAGGCGCTCTCCCATGCCGCCGCCGGGGCCGACATGGTGGCACCGTCCGACATGATGGACGGCCGCATCGGTGCCATCCGCGCGGCGCTGGAGGAGAATGGCTTCGTCAACGTGCAGATCATGGCCTACTCCGCCAAGTACGCCTCCCACTACTACGGCCCGTTCCGCGATGCGGTGGGCTCCGCCGCCAACCTCGGCAAGAGCAACAAGGCCACCTACCAGATGGACCCGGCCAACGGCAACGAAGCCCTGCACGAGGTGGCCCTCGACATCGCCGAAGGGGCGGACAGCGTGATGGTCAAGCCGGGCATGCCCTACCTGGACATCATCCGCCGGGTGAAGGATCAGTTCGGCGTGCCGACCTTCGCCTATCAGGTGAGCGGCGAGTACGCCATGCACATGGCGGCGATCCAGAATGGCTGGCTCAAGGAGAAAGAGTGCGTGATGGAATCCCTGCTCTGCTTCAAGCGGGCCGGGGCCGATGGCATCCTCACCTACTTCGCCAAGCGGGTCGCCCAGTGGTTGAAAGAGGACGCCCGACGCTGAGGCGGGGAGTGTCCATGCCCTCACAATGCCGGCCCTCGGGCCGGCATTGTCGTCTCTGGCAGATGAAGTGCTGGTTTTATGAACAAAATGCCTGAAAAAGTGGGCAACAAGCCCGTCTCTTGGCGGCAAAGGCTTGATAAATGGGGTTTCTGCCTACATCTTAGATGGTCCAAGCAGGCTTCTGGACGGCAGGGGCTGCAGAGCATTTAGAGGTACCGCAGATGACTAACCCTTTGCTGACAATGGACTCGCTGCCTCCCTTCAGCCAGATCCAGCCCGATCAGGTGCAACCTGCCGTGACGCAGGCCATCGCCGATTGCAAACAGAAGATTGAGGATGTGCTGGCCCAGAAGGAGCCTCACACCTGGGACAGCCTGATCGCCCCGCTGGAAGAGGTCAACGACCGCCTCTCCCGGATCTGGTCCCCCATCAGCCACCTCAACGCCGTGCAGAACAGCGAGGCGCTGCGGGCGGCTCACGATGCCTGCCTGCCGCTGCTTTCCGAATTCCAGACCTATGTCGGTCAGCATGAAGGGCTCTATCAAGCCTATCTGGCCCTCTCCGAGAGCGATGACTTCCCCCGGCTGGATGATGCCCAGCGCAAGGAGATCCTGAACACCCTGCGCGATTTCCGCCTCTCCGGCATCGGTCTGCCTGCCGAGGCGCAGCAGCGTTACGGCGAGATCCAGGCCTGCCTCTCGGAGCTCGCCTCCCGTTTCAGCAACAACGTGCTGGACGCGACCCAGGGCTGGCACAAGCTGGTGACCGACGAGGCCGAGCTGGCTGGTCTGCCCGCGAGCGCCCAGGCTGCCGCGCGCCAGATGGCCGAACTCAAGGGCAAGGAGGGGTGGCTGTTCACCCTGGACATCCCCTCCTACCTGCCGGTGATGATGTATGCCGACAGCCGCGCCCTGCGTGCCGAGCTGTATGAGGCCTTCACCACCCGCGCCTCCGACCAGGGCCCCAACGCTGGCAAGTGGGACAACTCCGCCATCATGACCGAGTTGCTCACCCTGCGCCGGGAGCTGGCCCGACTGCTGGGCTTTGCCAACTATGCCGAGCTCTCCCTCGCGACCAAGATGGCGGACAAGCCGGAGCAGGTGGTGGAGTTCCTCACCGACCTGGCTGCCAAGTCCCTGCCCCAAGGCAAGGCGGAGCTGGAGGAGATCCGCGCCTTTGCCGCCGAGCAGCACGGTCAGGACGAACTGGCGGCCTGGGATCTTGCCTATTACGCAGAAAAGCTCAAACAGCACAAGTTTTCGGTCTCTGATGAGCAGTTGCGTCCTTATTTCCCCGCCGGCCGGGTCGTGAAGGGGCTGTTCGAGGTGGTCAAGCGGGTGTTCGGCATGAAGGTACGCGAGCGTCTCGGCATCGACACCTGGCACCCGGATGTGCGCTTCTACGACATCTTTGACGCCGATGACGAGCTGCGCGGCAGCTTCTACCTGGATCTCTATGCCCGCGAGCACAAGCAGGGCGGCGCCTGGATGGATGTCTGCCTGGGTCGCCGCTACCGTCAGGACGGCTCCCTGCAAAAGCCGGTGGCCTACCTGACCTGCAACTTCAACGGCCCGGTGGACGGCAAGCCGGCCCTGTTTACCCACAACGAAGTGGTCACCCTGTTCCACGAGTTCGGCCACGGCATTCACCACATGCTGACCCGCATCGATGTGGCTGGCGTGGCTGGCATCAACGGCGTGGCCTGGGATGCGGTGGAGCTGCCGAGCCAGTTCCTCGAGAACTGGTGCTGGGAATCCGAGGCGCTGGCCTTCATCTCCGGCCATTACGAGACCGGGGAGCCGCTGCCCGCCGATCTGCTGGAGAAGATGCTGACCGCCCGCAACTTCCAGGCGGCGATGCAGATGCTGCGCCAGCTGGAGTTCGCCCTGTTCGACTTCCGTCTGCACCAGACCTTTGACCCGACCAGAGCGGATCAGATCCCTGCGCTGCTGGATGAGGTGCGCAGCCAGGTCGCCGTGATGACGCCTCCGGCGTTCAACCGCTTCCAGCACAGCTTCTCCCACATCTTCGCGGGCGGCTACGCGGCGGGCTACTACAGCTACAAGTGGGCCGAGGTACTCTCTGCCGACGCCTTCTCCCGCTTCGAGGAGGAGGGGATCTTCAACCCGGCCACGGGCCACTCCTTCCTGAAGAACATTCTGGAAAAGGGCGGCTCCAGGGAGCCGATGGAGCTGTTCCGTGCCTTCCGTGGCCGGGAGCCCCAGGTGGATGCGCTGCTGCGTCACAGCGGTATCGCCGCGTGAGGTCCCGCCGCCACAGTGAGCCTCGATTGGATGAGCTGCCGCGCCACTGCGGGAGCTTCAAGCAGGTACACATTTGCGGCATAGTGGGATCGAAACGTGATTTTTGATAGAAAAAGGGACCTTTTGGTCCCTTTTTCCAAGCCTTTTTAATATCTTGCGGAGTGCATGTTTGCACTGTCCCCGCCTCTTCAGTAGAGTCGGGTTCTACCTTCCAGGGAGAGAAAGAACCTTGCCATGAGGCGAGCACTCGAGTCTGTCTATCAAATCATCTCCAGCCTGTCTCATTCGAGTGGTCAGGGATATTTTGATGCCTTTGTGAGTGAAATCGCCAACGCGGTGGGGGCTGACTTCGTCCTGGTGTCCGGCAAGGATCAGGCGGGTCTGTTCTTTACCGTGCATGCCGCCTATCCCGCCTCCCTCGACATCAACTCCTACAGCTTCCCCCTCGCCGACACTCCGGGGGAGATCGCCATGCAACAGGGTGAAGCCTGGTTCAGTGATCGCACCCGCCAGCTGTTCCCCCACGCCGCCGTGCTGGAGCGCTGCGAGGTGAGAGCCTATGCCGGCGTCGCGCTCAAGAACGCCGAGGGAGAGACCATCGGCCTGTGCAGCGTCATGTTCAAGCGGGCCATGCCGAGAATGGAGAAGATAGTGGGCCTGCTGCGTCTGCTGGCCCCGCTCGCCGGTCGTGAACTGGCGCTGATGTATCAGCAGCGCCAGAGCCAGGAGCAGCCGGCGCAACCGGAACATCACCACTTCCTGGACACCATGATGTCCCATGCGCCCGTGGGCATCGGCAAGGTGGATCTGGGCGGCAAGATCCTCTGGGCGAACCCGGCCATCGAGAAGATGCTCGGCTACAGCCAGGAGGAGCTGCAACAGCTCACCGTCGCCGAAATCAACCATCCGGACGACTGGCAGACCAGCATTGCGCTCTACGACGCCCTCAAGCGGGGGGAGCGTCCCGCGTTTACCCAGGAGAAGCGTTATCTCCATCGGGATGGGACCGTCCTGTGGGGACGGGTGACGGTGACCCTGATCCGCAACGAGCAGATGCACCCCGACTATCTCATGGTGGTGCTGGAGAACATCGATCCCATCAGGCGCCATGCGGAGCAGCTCAAGCTCTCCCACCGGGTCTATGACAACCTCTCCGAAGCCATTCTGGTGTGCGATGCCGACAGTCGCATCATCTCGGTCAATCCGGCCTTCGAGAAGATCACCGGTTACAGCGAGGAGGAGGCGTGTGGCCAGCGGCCCAGCATGCTCAAGTCCGGACTGCACGATCAGACCTTCTATGCGGACATGTACCACGCCCTGGAGCGGGTGGGGATCTGGCGTGGGGAGGTGTGGAACAAGCGCAAGAACGGCAAGCTCTATCCCCAGCAGCTGATGATCAGCGCCGTGCGGGAAGGGGGCAAGATCAGTCAGTACATCGCCATCTTCAGCGATCTTTCCCAGACCAAGCTGGCGGAGCAGAAGATCGCCGCCCAGGCCAACTACGACAACCTCACCGGCCTGCCCAACCGCTGGCTGTTCGGTCGCTGTCTGGCCCGCTTCTGCGAGCGGGGGGAGCGCTTCGCCCTCATGGTGCTCGACCTCAACAACTTCAAGGCGGTCAACAACAGCATGGATCACCATGTGGGCGACGCCCTGCTGCGGGAAGTATCGGATCGGCTGGTGAGCCGGGTGCGCACCGAGGACCTAGTGGCCCGCATCGGCGGCGACGAGTTTGCCTTCCTGGTGCCCGGCATCGTCAACCGCCGTCAGGCCGAGGTGTTTGCCAAGCAGGTGATCGGCGGTTTTGCCCGTCCCTTCATGCTGGCCAACCAGCACCTCTATGTGACCGCCACCCTGGGGATCACCCTCTGTCCCAATGACGGCGGCGACAGCGACGAGCTCTTGCGCAATGCCGAGCAGGCCCTGTTCGTCGCCAAGCGCCAGGGACGCCCCCTCGGCACCTACAACGCCTCCATGCGGGAAGAGGTGAGCCAGCGCCACCAGATGCAGCACGATCTGGCGGAGGCCATCAAGCTGGGCCAGCTGACCATGGCCTACCAGCCCATCTGGGACAACCGCAGCGGCCGGGTCGCCAAGCTGGAGGCCCTGGTGCGCTGGTATCACCCCCACTGGGGTCAGGTCTCACCGGCGGATTTCATCCCGCTGGCGGAAGAGGCGGGGCTCATCCAGGGGCTGGGTGCCCTGGTGCTGTGGCAGTCTTGCCGGGATCTGGCCAGATTGCAGCAGTCCGGCTTCCCGGATCTGCAGATGTCCATCAACCGCTCCACCCTGGAGTTCCAGACCATAGACCCGGAGGCCAACGAGTGGCTCAGGGTGATCCGTCACTTCAACCTGGACCCGGCGGACATCATCATCGAAATCACCGAGTCCCTGCTGATGGAGACCAGCGATCAGCACAGGGTGCGGATCGATGCCCTGCGCGAGGCGGGCTGCAAGCTGGCCATCGACGACTTCGGCACCGGCTACTCGGCCCTCAACTACCTGCGCACCTTCCCGGTGGATCTGGTGAAGATCGACCGCTCCTTCGTGCGCCACATCCCCTTCAACGAGCAGGACAGGCTGCTGCTCGACGGCATCATCAACATAGTGCACAACCTCGGCATGCAGGTGGTGATCGAAGGGGTGGAGACCCGGGAGCAGCTGAACTTCCTCTGCCTGAAGGGCTGTGCCTTCACCCAGGGCTACCTGCTCAGCCGTCCGCTGCCCTATGACGATCTGGTGGAGTACCTGGGCCTCAACCGTCAGGGGATGAACCTGACCACGGTGAGCTGATCTCCCGCTTCTGCTATCATGCCGGCTCCTGCGCCGTGATGAGTCCGTGTTATGCCCCATATTCAGGTTTTCAGTGAAGTCCCCGCCCGCGATGGCGAGCTCGACGCCCTGCGGCTGCGGCTGGCCGGGGTGGAGTTTCCGGCCCCCTTCGCGCTGGTGCTGACCGAGGCACGGCTGGAGCTGCGCAAGCTGGACGAGCCCAAGCTGGGGGCCGTCTATGTGGACTTCATCGAAGGGGCGGTGGCCCATCGCCGCAAGTTCGGCGGTGGTCGCGGCCAGTCCATCGCCAAGGCGGTGGGGCTGAAGTCGGGGGCCATGCCGACCGTGGTGGACGCCACCGCCGGGCTCGGCCGTGACGCCTTCGTGCTCGCCTCCCTCGGCTGCAGGGTGACCCTGATCGAGCGCAGCCCCGTGGTGGCGGCCCTGCTGCAGGACGGCCTGGCGCGGGCGGGCCAGGATCCCGAGATAGGCCCCTGGGTGCGCGAGCGGATGCAGCTGCTGCACGGGCCGGCGGTGGAGACCCTGCTGGCGCTGACCGAACGGCCCGAGGTCATCTACCTGGATCCCATGTTCCCCCACAAGCAGAAGTCGGCGCTGGTGAAAAAAGAGATGCGGGTGTTCCAGTCCCTGGTGGGGGCCGATCTGGACGCCGACGCCTTGCTGCCGGCGGCGCTCAGGATGGCGGAGAAACGGGTGGTGGTGAAGCGGCCGGACTACGCGGGCTGGCTCAACGAGCAGAAGCCGAGCATGGCCATCGAGACCAAGAGCAACCGCTTCGACGTCTATGTGATGGCGGCGCTGGCGGCAGGCTGAATCGAGCGCGCTTGAGTCAAGGTGTCAGATAGCAAGAGGGCCCGCAGCGCGGGCCCTCTTTCGTTGTTCGCACTCGGCGGCTAGAAGCGGATCCGCTTCTCTTCCCCCTGCCAGAGCAGCTCCAGACTCGCCAGATCCGCCAGGCTGAGGCGCTCGCCGCCTTGCAATAGCAGGTACTCGACGCCTTCTCTGGCCTCGATGGTGCGGATCCTGTCTGCCCACAGGCGGCCGTCCCGACCGGTGAGGGTGACCGGCAGCTGCCAGCGGGCGGCGATCTCGAGCCAGTCGTAGAGGTCGCAACTGATGGGTTGATACCCTGTCATGGTGCTTCTCCTACCTCGGCCCCAGGCCCGTCACTGGAAATTGATGCTGGTGGTCGGGGCCGTCACCGGCTGCGCCTTCAGCACCTGCTCCAGCTGCAGCGGGTCGTTGGCCAGCTCGGGATCATCCTCGTCGCCGTTGCAGACCAGCACCATGTCGTAGCTGCCGAGGTTGACGAAGCCCAGCTCGTAGCCGTAACCACCACCCGTCAGGGGAACGACGGGGGCGCTGGCGTAGAAGCCGTTGTCGAGGTCGGCCATGTCGGGATAGGCGTCATCTCCCACAGGGCGCAGTTCGTCGTAGAAGTAGACGAAGGCCTTGTCGGTGAGCTGGCCGCCGCAAAGCCCTGCCGCCACCGTGCCCCTGACGGTGGCGACCTCGGTGTTGTTCACCAGTCGCACCCCTCTGGGCTTGAGCTTGTAATGCTCCTCGTGGCCCGGCAGCACCATGGAGTGGCGCAGGTCGAACTCTGTGGTGAAGGCGCTGAGGCCGTTGGCGGCTATGGTGAAGGCATCCAGCTTGAGCTCGTTGCTCGGCACCTCCAGCGGCTTGATCACGCTGTCATCCTGCAGGACGTAGGAGTAGGGTGTGCCATCCGGGAATTGATTGCCTGCATCCCGGCCATCCAGGATCCGCAGCCGCATCTGGCTGTAGTCGCCGGGGACCACGCTCTGGCTGGCCAGCAGGGGGCGGCTGCTGGAGCCCGGGTATTTCAGCAGATCGATATAGGTGAACAGGGGGTGGCCTGAGGCGTCCAGAGGGATGATCTCTCCCGTCGGCGTGCAGCCATCGTCCTGGGCCGATGTCAGGAAGCTGGCGGTGGTCCAGGCCAGCTCGCTCCCCGAGACGGGGTGGATGCTGATGTTGGAGACGGCGATGCAGACCTTGCTGACCGAATCCACCGGGGCATCGGAGAAGGCCAGGGACATCTCGGCATTCTGCTGGCTGTTGTCGTCACTGCCGCCACCGCAGGCGGTCAGCAGGGCAGTCAGGGCTATCAGGGGTAAATGTTTCATGGTTTCCGTTCCTGTGAGAGAGACAACTCAACTCTAGCCGAGCCGCTGGCACAGGCTAGATGGCAGGGGGAGCGGAGAACCGGAATTGGGTTGAAAGTACAATAAAATCAACGGTAAGGCGTTGAATGGCGCCAATGATGGCTGCGAAAGGGATTGTCGGAACGGGCGGGAAAAGAAGCGAAGCGGGCGCAGGGCGCCCGTTCAGGCTTCCAGCAGGCGGGTGGACCAGCCCATCTTCTGCTGGCGCTCCACTTCCAGGCGCAGCTCGCTGGCCCGCAGGTAGTGCTCGTCCAGCCAGCCCCTGGGCAGGGTCAGGGTCAGGGCATCCTCATCGGCCTGCAGCATGAACTGGGGCACTGTACCCTGGGTGCGGCGCATGCAGAGGATCAGGGAGATGCGCAGGATGCGGGCCAGCCGGATCGCCTGGCGAGCCGTCACGGCTCCCTGTTTCTCCAGCGGCTCCAGCTTGAAGTCGTCCCGCTGGTTGAGCAGCAGGGCCGACAGCAGCTTCTTCTGGGCCGGGGTGAAGCCCGGCATGTCGATGTTGTCGATGATGTAAGCGGCGTGTTGCGGCGCCTTCTTGTACTCGATGCACAGACCAATTTCGTGCAGCAGGGCCGCATAGCGCAGGATCGGGCGACCGTAGCGCTTGGAGAGGCGCCAGGCCGGCTGCAGCTGGGTGAAGGCCTGGATGGCGGTGTCGCGCACCCGCTCGGCGTGCTCCTTGTCCAGCTGGTAGCGGCTGATCAGGCTGTCGGCGGTGCGATCCCGGGCATCACAGTCGTGATTGTTGCCGAGCAGGCCGTAGATGAGTCCTTCACGCAGGGCACCGCCCGCCAGGGTCATGCTCTCGATGTCGAGGGTCTCGAAGATGGCGATCAGGATGGCGAGACCGGAGGGGAACACGGTCAGCCGTTCGGCCGCCAGCCCTTCGAGCTGCAACTGATCGACTCTGCCGCAGGCGATGGCCTGACCCATCAGCTCTTGCAACTTGGGCAGGGTGACCCGCTCGCTCTTGCCCTGGGCCAGCATGATCTCCTGCAGCGCCTGGACGGTGCCGGAGGCGCCGACGCAGGTGCGCCAGCCGAGGACACGGTAGTCCGCAGCCACTTTCTCCAGTACCGCCTTGGCGGCGGCAATGGCCTGGTTGAAGCGCGTCTCGGAGAGCTCGCCATCACCGAAGTGGTTGTTGAGCCAGGTGACGCAGCCCATGTGCAGGCTGTTGAGCAGCTTGGCTTCGCTCTGCTCGCCGATCACCAGCTCGGTGCTGGCGCCGCCGATGTCGATTACCAGCCGGTTGCCTTCCCCTGCCGACGTCCAGGAGACACCTTCATAGATGGTCTTGGCTTCTTCCTCGCCCGAGATGATCTCGATGCTGTGGTTGAGCACCCGTTCCGCTTCGCTGATGAATTCGTCGACGTTGGTGGCCAGGCGCAGGGTGGCGGTGCCCACTACCCGGATATTGTCGGACGGGATGTCCTGCAACTGCTCGGAGAAGAGGCGCAGACAATCCCAGCCCCGCTCCATGGCGGCACGGTTGAGGCGAAAATCGGCATCGAGGCCGGCGGCGAGGCGTACCTTGCGTTTGACCTTGGTGACGGTGCGCAGGGCACCGGCGACCTCGCGCACCACCAGCATGTGAAAGCTGTTGGAGCCGAGGTCGATGGCGGCATAGAGAGGCGAGTTGTGCAACTTGGCCGATCCCTCAGTTCTTGCGGGGGGGACGACGACGGTTGTTGCTGTTGCCACCGCCCTGGCGATCCCGCATGTTGCGGTTCACCGGCTGGCGGTTGCGGAACACCCGTTTTGGTGCGGTGACGTCATCCAGCAGCGCCTCGCGGTCATACTTGCTGACCGGGATGGGGTGGTGGATGTACTCCTCGATGGCCGGCAGGTTGAAGGCATAGTCTTCACAGGCCAGGCTGATGGAGTGACCGCTTTTGCCGGCGCGGCCGGTACGACCGATGCGGTGGACATAGTCTTCGGCATCGTCGGGCAGGTCGTAGTTGAAGACGTGAGTCACGTCGGGGATGTGCAGACCACGGGCGGCCACGTCGGTGGCGACCAGGATATCCAGGGTGCCCTTGGTGAACTCTTCCAGGATCTTCATCCGCTTCTTCTGCGGCACGTCGCCGGTCAGCAGGCCGACGCGGTGGCCGTCGTTCTCCAGCCACGCATGAACGTCTTCACAGACGTGCTTGGTGTTGGCGAAGACGATGGCTTTCTCGGGCCACTCCTCTTCCATCAGGGAGAGCAGCAGCAACATCTTGTCTTCGTTGGAGGGGTAGAAGAGCTCCTCCTTGATCCGCACGCCGGTCATCTGTTCCGGTTCGACCTGCACATGTTTCGGGTGGTTCATGTGTTCATAGGCTAGCTCCTGCACCCGCAGGGAGAGGGTGGCGGAGAACAGCATGCTCAGACGCTCGGTGGCGGGGGGCATGCGGCGGAACAGGAAACGGATGTCCTTGATGAAGCCCAGATCGAACATGCGATCCGCTTCGTCCAGTACCACGACCTGGATGTTGCCGAGATCGATGACCTTGGACTTGAAGTAGTCGATGATGCGGCCGGTGGTGCCGATCAGGATGTCGACGCCCTGTTCCAGCACGGCCAGCTGCTTGTCGTAGCCTTCGCCACCATAGGCGAGACCGAGCTTGAGCCCGGTGGAGGCTGATATGCTCTCTGCATCGTTATAGATCTGGACGGCCAGCTCCCGGGTCGGGGCCATGATGATGGCGCGGGGCTGGTTGATGAGGCGCGGCCTGGTCAGCGGATGGGTCAGCAAATAGTTGAATGTCGCCGCCAGGAAAGCCAGGGTTTTGCCGGTCCCCGTCTGAGCCTGACCGGCGAGGTCATGACCTTCAACCAGCAGGGGCAGGGACAGTGCCTGGATGGGCGTACAATAGTGAAATCCCTTTGATTCCAGACCAGCCAGAACTTCGGGTTCGAGGCCCATTTGGGCGAATTTTTCGGTCGTTAGATGTGTTTTGCTCATGGCGGTAGGTTATCAGGTTAGGCTTGCAATAATAAACAGGATCATTTCAAATAGGGCAACTATTGCCTTTGTTGAACCATCAATAAAGCCTTAATTACTGACTGGAGTTGGAGATGAGTGACAAGATTGTTCAGCTGAGCGATGCCAGCTTCGAGGCCGATGTAATCAACGCCGACAGCCCTGTTCTGGTCGATTTCTGGGCCGAATGGTGTGGACCGTGCAAGATGATTGCCCCGATCCTGAACGAAGTTGCTCAGGAATATGAAGGTCGCGTGACCGTGGCGAAATTGAACATCGATCATAACGCCGACACTCCGCCCAAGTACGGCATTCGTGGTATCCCGACCCTGCTGCTGTTCAAGAATGGTGAAGTGGCAGCGACCAAGGTCGGCGCCCTGTCCAAGACCCAACTGAAAGAGTTCCTGGACGGCAACCTGTAATAATCAAGAAGGAGCGCATTGCAATAATGCGCTCCTTGTGTTTTATCACCTAGACGCTCACCCTGATTGGTGCTAGTTTATCGCTCGTTTGCTAACCTTTTTGCCTGACTCTTTGCTTAACTACCAGCCTGGCAAGTCAAATCCGATCAGCATCAATCCAGCAGACTGTCTCCTCATTTCAATCCTTGCTTACAGACTTTCACCACTATGAATCTGACTGAACTTAAGAACACTCCTGTGTCCGAGCTGGTCCAGCTTGGCGAATCCATGGGGTTGGAAAATCTGGCTCGGGCGCACAAGAAAGACATTATCTTTGCAATCCTCAAGGCGCACGCCAAGGGCGGCGAGGATATCTTTGGCGACGGTGTGCTGGAAATCCTGACCGACGGTTTCGGTTTCCTGCGCAGTGCAGACGGCTCTTATCTCGCTGGTCCGGATGACATCTATGTCTCCCCGAGCCAGATCCGCCGCTTCAAC
Source organism: Aeromonas sp. PrichA-15 (assembly GCF_017939245.1). NCBI lineage: Bacteria > Pseudomonadati > Pseudomonadota > Gammaproteobacteria > Aeromonadales > Aeromonadaceae > Aeromonas > Aeromonas sp. PrichA-15. The sequence continues at coordinate 19,530 of NZ_JAGKRH010000002.1, forward strand.
CTGCGTACCGGCGATACCATTTCCGGCAAGATCCGGCCGCCGAAAGAGGGCGAGCGCTATTTCGCCCTGCTCAAGGTCAACGACGTCAACTACGACCGTCCGGAAAACTCCCGCAACAAGATCCTGTTTGAAAACCTCACTCCCCTGCACGCCAACGAGCGTCTGCGCATGGAGCGTGGCAACGGTTCCACCGAAGACATCACCGCCCGTGTGCTGGATCTGGCATCCCCGATCGGCAAGGGCCAGCGCGGTCTCATCGTTGCACCGCCCAAGGCCGGTAAGACCATGCTGCTGCAGAACATCGCCCAGAGCATCGCCTACAACCACCCGGATTGTGAGCTGATCGTGCTGCTGATTGACGAGCGTCCGGAAGAAGTGACCGAGATGCAGCGGATGGTGAAGGGCGAAGTCATCGCCTCCACCTTCGACGAGCCGGCCTCCCGTCACGTCCAGGTCGCCGAAATGGTGATCGAGAAGGCCAAGCGTCTGGTCGAGCACAAGAAGGACGTGGTGATCCTGCTGGACTCCATCACCCGTCTGGCCCGCGCCTACAACACCGTCATCCCGTCTTCCGGCAAGGTGCTGACCGGTGGTGTGGACGCCAACGCCCTGCACCGTCCGAAGCGTTTCTTCGGTGCGGCGCGCAACGTCGAAGAGGGCGGCAGCCTGACCATCATCGCCACCGCGCTGATCGATACCGGCTCCAAGATGGATGAAGTCATCTACGAAGAGTTCAAGGGTACCGGCAATATGGAACTGCACCTCTCGCGCAAGATTGCCGAGAAGCGCGTCTACCCGGCCATCGACATCACCCGCTCCGGCACCCGCAAGGAAGAGCTGCTGACCGCACCGGACGAGCTGCAGAAGATGTGGATCCTGCGCAAGATCATTCACCCCATGGGCGAGATCGACAGCATCGAGTTCCTCATCGACAAGCTGGCTGCGACCAAGACCAACGACGAGTTCTTCGACTCCATGAAGCGTCAACAGAAGTAACAGCCTCTTCCATGACAAAACCGCGGCCTAGGTCGCGGTTTTTGTTTATCTATTTCACGGCTGGCTTAGTAGTATGAAGCCTCGATGTCACAAGGAAAGGGACGTCATGAAGCTGGTGTTGTTTATATGGATGGGTTGGTTGTGGCTGGCGGCCCCGGTGCATGCCGATTCCCCGCCGCAATTGCAGGCTCCCCTGGTGGCGGACGAGGGACTGGAGGGGCATCGGGCGTACCTGGACGGCCGCATGGCGCTCGGGCAGTTTGATGCCATGGACTCGTTGCTCGAGACCCTGTCGGTGGGGCAGCGGGAGTTCCTGTTGTTCCAGTTGCTGGGTGAGCTCAAGTCATCGGGCGCACCGAGCCCGGCGCTGCTGGCCTGGGTGCGGGCACAAGCGGCCAAGGCGCCACAATGGCTGGTGGAAGGGAAGGTGGACGGTTTCCTGGTGCAGCTACCCGCCTACGACTTCCCCGCCGAGGCCCGGCTGGTGCTGAGCCACTGGCAGCAGCTGGCCTGGCAGGACAACTATCGCCAGTTGCTGGAGCAGGATCGCTTCGACTTCAAGCAGGTCTACTACAGCCGCAATCCCGAGCTGGCACAGCAGCAGCAGGCCCTGCTGGCGGTGCTCGATCGGCAGCCGGTATCCGTGCTGCGTCGGGAGGCGCAGCGGCTTGCCGCCCTCAATCTCTTCCTGCCGGACAACCAGTTGCTGCTGCACTTCATCGAACAGACCGGGGAGACGGCACTCTACCTCAAGCTGTGGCGTCAGCCAGTGGATCACGATAGCCTGACTGCTCTGCACACCATTTCCCGCTTTTATTCAGGTCAGGAGGCGAGCGATCTGCTGATCGCCGCCAGCCAGAACAGCCGCCTGATGGTCCCCGCCCTGCACCAGCTCAGCCGCCTCTCCCCCTTGCCGGACGGGGCCCAGCAGTTCCTCCTGGCCGAACTCGGCAAGCACCAGTATGGCGGGCTGGTGGCCGGCCTGTTGCTGCAGATGGACGAGCCCAGGCTCCTGGGTCAATTGGCAAACCGGCTGACGCTTCAGGAGCGGCGACACGCCTCGTCCGTCATGAGGTCCGATACGGGTACACCGGATACGCCGCCAGGGTTATAATGCGGGACCACCTGATCCCGCTGGGGTACTTGCATGAAATACAAGGACTTGCGTGATTTTATCGCGCAGTTGGAACAAAACGGACAGCTCAGGCGCATCAGTCGCGAGATAGACCCCTATCTGGAGATGACCGAGATCAGCGACCGTACCCTGCGTGCGGGGGGCCCGGCTCTGCTGTTTGAGAATCCCAAGGGCTACACCATGCCGGTGTTGACCAACCTGTTCGGCACGCCGGACCGGGTTGCCATGGGCATGGGCCAGCCCAACGTCAGCGCCCTGCGCCAGGTGGGGACCTGGCTCTCCTACCTGAAAGAGCCGGAGCCGCCTCGCGGGCTCAAGGAGCTGATGGAGAAGCTGCCCATCTTCAAGCAGGTGCTCAACATGCCGACCAAGCGGCTCTCTTCGGCCCCCTGTCAGCAGGTGGTGCTGGAAGGGGACGCGGTGGATCTGGATCAGATCCCCATCCAGCACTGCTGGCCCGGGGATGTGGCGCCCCTGGTCACCTGGGGGCTGACCATCACCCGCGGTCCCTACAAGAAGCGGCAGAATCTCGGCATCTATCGCCAGCAAAAGATCGGCAAGAACAAGCTGATCATGCGCTGGCTGGATCACCGGGGCGGCGCCATCGATTTTCGCGAGTGGCAGGAGGCCCACCCGGGCGAACGCTTCCCGGTGGCGGTGGCGCTGGGCGCCGATCCGGCGACCATCCTGGGCGCGGTGACGCCGGTGCCGGACAGCCTCTCCGAATACGCCTTTGCCGGTCTGCTGCGGGGCAGCCGTACCGAGGTGGTGAAGGCGCTGAGCTGCGATCTGGAAGTGCCCGCCAGCGCCGAGATCGTGCTGGAAGGCTATCTGGAGCCGGGGGAGATGGCCCCCGAAGGGCCTTACGGCGATCACACCGGCTACTACAACGAAGTGGACGAGTTCCCGGTCTTCACCATCACCCACATGACCATGCGCCGGGATGCCATCTACCACAGCACCTACACCGGCCGTCCGCCCGATGAGCCGGCGGTGCTCGGGGTGGCGCTCAACGAGGTGTTCGTGCCGCTGTTGCAGAAGCAGTTTCCCGAGATAGTGGATTTCTACCTGCCGCCGGAGGGGTGCTCCTACCGGATGGCGGTGGTGACCATCAAGAAGCGTTACCCTGGCCACGCCAAGCGGGTGATGCTGGGAGTCTGGTCCTTCCTGCGCCAGTTCATGTACACCAAGTTCGTGATCGTCTGCGATGACGACATCAACGCCCGCGACTGGAAGGACGTGATCTGGGCCATCACCACCCGGATGGACCCGGCTCGGGACACCACCCTGATCGAGCACACCCCCATCGACTACCTGGACTTCGCCTCGCCGGTCTCCGGGCTCGGCTCCAAGATGGGGCTGGATGCCACCAACAAGTGGCCTGGGGAGAGCAACCGGGAGTGGGGTCAGCCCATCGTCCAGGACGAGGCGGTAAAGCAGAAGATCGATGCCATCTGGGACGAGCTGAAGATCCTCGACTGAGGGATCTCCGATGCGGCGCGGCCATTGTGACGCAAAAGTGCGGTATTGCCGTGCCGAATTGGGTATGCTCGACGGACCTGACCACCAACTGGTCGCCATAAAAACAGTGAAACCATGAGCGAAGCGGGCCGGGCAGGCCCCTCACAAGGACAAGAATGCAACGTATCAAGTGCCGCGTAGAGGAACTGCGCGAATATGTCGACACCATCTGGCACGTGGCGCTGGCGCCGCAGCAGGAGGTGAGCTTCAAGCCGGGCCAGTATCTGCTGGTGGTGATGAGCGATTCGGACAAGCGCCCCTTCTCCATCGCCAACTCGCCGACCCGCTCCGGCGTGCTGGAGCTGCAGATCGGTGCCACTCCCGAGAATGCCTATGCCGGTCAGGTGCTGGCCCGCATGCGCGAGCAGGGAGAGATCGAGGTCGAGTTGGCCGCCGGCAAGGCGTTCCTGCGCGACGAATCCCCCCGACCGCTGATCCTGATGGCGGGAGGCACCGGCTTCTCCTATGCCCGCGCCATCCTGGAATACCTGATCGGCAGCGGCAGCAAGCGTCCGGTGTTCCTCTACTGGGGCGTACGCCAGGCGCACTGGCTCTACGAGCTGGAGCAGATGCAGCAGTGGGAGCGCGACTACGCGCCGCTGACCTTCATTCCCGTGGTGCAGGAGCCCGAGAGCGACTGGACCGGCAGGACCGGGCTGGTGCACAAGGCCATCATGGATGACTTCGTCAGCCTGCATGACTACGACATCTATGTGGCGGGCCGCTTCGAGATGGCCGGTGCCGCGCGGGAAGAGTTCAAGGTGCTGGGCGCCGAGCCCGAGCGCATCTTCGGCGATGCCTACGAGTTTATCTGACCACGGCCAACCGCAGAGCGTCGATCTGCCCCCTTATCGTCTTGCGAGAGAAGGGGGGATGAGAAACTCGTTGTCCCCATAAAAACGACAAACCCCAGCCTGGCTGGGGTTTGTGCTATCTACGGCGGGTCACGCCGGATCATTCGCCCTTGGCAGCGAGCTGCTGCTCGAGCTGGGCCAGCTTGGCCTCGAGGGCGGTCAGCTTCTCCCGGGTGCGCAGCAGCACCTTGGTCTGCACGTCGAACTCCTCGCGGCTCACCAGATCCAGCTTGTTGAGCTGAGCCTGCAAGACCTGACGGGTCTTTTTCTCCACCTCTTCACCCATGCTGCGAATGCCGGGGGGCAGGGCGTTGTGTATCTGTTTGGCGATCTCTTCCAGTTTTTTCGGGTCGATCATGGGGGTCTCCTTAAGCAATGGCGCCATTCTACCGACAAATCGTCCCCTTTGCCGAGATCGGGGCGGCTTTTTGCGCCATGGATCCCATCGGGCTCTGGTCGGGTCTGGTTGATGTACCCTGGCTGCTACCCTGTGACACCGGGAATCAATTCCAATTCCTTGATGGTGTACACAAAAAAATCAGATCAGATGACTGACCAGAGGCTTATTAATTGTTGCGTTGCTGTTAATATGATTCGGTCGGGTTTGAACCCTACCCCGTCAGGCTCATCATGGATAACAACATAAAAGAGATAAGGATATGAAGAAAAAGCTAATTTACGCGGCCGTCGTCAGTGCGCTGCTGAGCGGTTGTGGTGGCAGTGACGACAACACAGGCGATACCTCAAGCTATCTCGATTATCTGCTGAGCGGCTCCAATGCAGTCCGACCCAGCGCCCTGGCAGCCCGTGCGACCGACGGTACCCTGAAATTCTCCACGGAAACGGCGGATCTCTCCAACCCGGTGTCCGCCCTCTCCACCTTGGATGGCTGGTCGACTACCCAGGCGATCCAGATAGTGCCGGTGACGGCCTCCGGCATCCAGGTCAAGGCGCCGGCCGCTGCTGAATTCGCAGCCTCCGTGGCCCCCCTCTACCTGATGGAGCTGGAGTTTGACAGTGCGGCCCTGCGTCCGAGCGGCGTGAAAAAGGTGCTGACCTACGGGGTGGACTTCGTGGTGGCCGAGACGACCGGCAAGCTGAATCTGGTGCCGCTCAAGCCGCTCAACCCCTCTTCCTACTACATGATAGTGGCGACCGATACCCTCAAAGACAGCACGGGTGCCCCCCTGCGACCGGGTAGCGACTACAGCAACTACAAGACCAGCACCGGCAGCAACGCCCAGGAGCAGACCATCAGCGGCCTGATTGCGCTGCAGGAAGGGCTGTTCAAGGCTGCCACCGGCATCACTAGCGACCACGTGATCTTCTCCGACTGGTTCGGTACCCAGTCCGGCGCCGACGTGCTGGTGGCGGTGAAAGGGGCGGCCGCATCCGTGCTCAAGAGCCCGACCCTGGACGCTGCCGCCCTGTGGAAGCAGGACGCCCTGGGCAATACCAGCCTGCCTGGCACCTATACCCTGTCGGTGAGCGGCGGCAGCCCCTTCCTGACCCAGCTGGACGCCGAGAACTTCCTGCCCCAGGAGCAGAAGGATGCGATTGCCGCCGCTTTTGGTGACGGCACTCCACTCCACAATCTGGCCTTGGGCACCACCGTCTACAGCGGCACCGTCAAGCTGCCCTACTTCCTCTCCTCCCCGACCACCGCCGGCTCCTGGGACAAGGCGAAGACCCAGTCCTGGCACGGTGCCATCCCCAGCCTCTACGCCATCGCGAACGCCCTGAAGGCCCAGGATGCCGAAGTGATCGGCGGCCTGGTGGGGGCGGGTGTGGATCCGGCCCTGCTGGGCGAACTCATCGCCGATCCGAGCCGTCAGGCCGAGCTGCTGGCGGAGGCGAGCAAGTTGATCGGGGTGACCCTCACCTCCGGCGGCAAGGCGCTGGATCCCGAGATGAATATCGGGCGCTTCAACCCGCTGCCGGCACTGGAAGAGGTGCAGTCCGTCCCGATGCGGATCTTCGCCGCCGCACCGCTGGCGAACATCACCGACGTGATCATCTATCAGCACGGCGTCACCTCCGTGAAGGAGAACGCCTACGCCCTGGCCCTTGGCCAGATTGGTGCCGGTGCCCGGGCGAGCAAGAACGTGGCCGTGGTGGTGATCGATCATCCGTTGCACGGTGAACGCGGCTTCGCCCTGACCGGCAGCATGGACTCGGTGACCACCTCCGACAACCCGACCCCCTACCTGAACCTGAGCTACCTGACCGTGGCCCGCGACAACCTGAAACAGAGCGTGGCGGATCTGCTGGGCCTGCGTCTGGCAGTGGGGCTGGCCAATGCCAAGGGCGCCATCGGCACCGCAGGCAGCCTCAAGGTACACTTCCTGGGTCACTCTCTGGGTGCCATCGCGGGGGCCAACCTGCTGGCGGTGGCCAACCAGTCTGTTGGCAACCCGACGGCAGACGCCCTGTTCAAGTTCGACACTGGCGGCCTGGCCATGCCGGGTGGCGGCATAGCGCCGCTGTTGCTGAACTCGCCGACCTTCGGCCCGACCATCCAGATGAGCGTGCTGACCGCTGGCAGTGCGGCCCTGAAGGCAGCCTTCACCGCCTATGCCCCGAACTGCAAGACGGCGGTGCCGACCTGCTTCGTCAACGAGTTCCTGCCGAGCCAGGATGCGGCCACCCAGGCCACGGCGGCCAGCACCCTGCAGAGCTACAGCTTCGCGGCGCAGTCGGTGCTGGATTCGGCAGACCCCATCAACCTGGGGAGCGGTATCGCGGCGGACTTCCCGCTGTTTGCCACCGAAATCGTCGGCGACGGCGCCCTGAGCCTGTCGGATCGGGTGATCCCGAACAGCATCGCCACCGCCCCCCTAGGTGGCACCGAGCCGCTGTTCAAGGTCCTGGCCCTGCAACCGCTGACCGCCACCGGCGCCGCCAACCACAGAGCGGCCCGCTTCGTGGCCGGGGGGCACAGCTCGCTGCTGGCACCTGACGAGAACTTCGATCCGACCGGCGCCGTCACCACCGAGATGCAGACCCAGTTCGGCAGCTTCTTCGCAAGCGGCGGTACCGCGGTCAAGGTGACCGACGGCAGCCTGCTCAAGCAGTAAGCCGGCCGACCAATAAAAACGCCGCCCCTTGGGGCGCAATGCTGTTCACTTAAGCGGAGCCGCATTGCGATTTACCGGAAAACGGGTCTTTGATATCTTCACCGCCCTGGGTCTCGATGGCCTGGGGCGTTTTTCTATGAACATGACGCCTATGCAGCCCCGCAACTCCGCCAACCTCCGTGGCGTATGGGCTGGCGATAACGCGCCCGCCATCACTGCCATCTGGTTCGCGATGAAATGACAGGCAAACTTAAAGCTCACCTCATTGGGCGCTCGCTGATGGGCTACGGCGGCCTGGCTGGCCTCCCGCCTGACCAGATTGTATCCAAGCAGCAATCCCCACAGCTCCTGATAGACCAAGTCCACTTTCTTGCTTCTCAGCGTGATGGCGTTGTGCTGCATCGCGCTTTTGATATCCCGGTATCCCAGCTCGATTTCCCAGCGCTCGTGGTACAGGGTCGCCACCTGAGCTGCGCTGAATCGCGCCACGGGCAGGGAGGTAATACCAATCAGATTAAAGATGTGATCTAATTGCTCTATTCTGGTTTCACTGTACTCAGTATGTCCGATCCAATCGATTTCTTGGCCCTCGCCAAGGCAGAAACCAACGCCAGGAAACGCATGCGATTCCTGGCGTTAGCACAC
>NZ_JAGKRH010000226.1:0-5485 GCF_017939245.1 Aeromonas sp. PrichA-15
TCCTGTCGTTGGTGGAGACCGGCAAGCGATTGGGCCGCTGCCCACAGGAGTGGTTGAGGGCCGTGGTCAGGGCGTGCATCGAGAAGACAGATTATCCCATCCCGGCAGAACTGATGCCGTCAACCCCGTCCTGGTGAATAGATACTATAGAAGTGCTCTAAAAACAACTCTACCGAGGGATGCGCTGTCGCTGCATATTGATTATGTCGGTAATGAATTTTGACGATATCCAAGGTGTGCTGTAGTTCGTTAAGAAAGTTTCTTGGGGTACTGGCAAGTCGGTATTGATGGGGTGCCATCTCCTCTGGATAGACTTCAAATGTAATTCTAGTGTTGATGTTTTTAATGAATTTCAGAATATCGATAAGCATGGGATTACCTCTCTCATGTCAAACATGAATGATTACTGAGTGAACCGAAGTGGATGTACTGTGCGGCTACAGTCTATGGGCTGTAGTTAACTGGTGTAGATGGTGTGGTTTATACGGTGGTAGTGGGATATGTAATGAATATGATTGGTATGTATATCACTAACCCCCAAACTAACTAGCAGTAGCCGTGTTACTGCAGATGGAATTTGCTACCAATAATTCTATCTAATCGCAATGGAAAGATGATTCAGGCTACTAGGCATGATAGAAATGGTAGTTCTAGTGTTTATAGACTTATGGAACTTTTGAGTGAGACAAAAAAATTAAGAACGCAGGGTTGCCTGTGCTGTTATCCAGGCATCCACTTCGTGCTCCAACCAGCCTATTGCTGATAGTCCAATCTTCATCGGCCTTGGGAAGGTTGCGTTGAAGCGGGGGGACTGAGGGTTCAGCCAGTCGTAAATTGTCGAACGGCCAATGCCAATCTTGTTGATGAGGTCTTTGATGCGCAGGACTTTGATCGTGTTATTCATGGTGTACTCCTGATGATGTGGTAGTTGTTCATCAGAAGAGCGAGCCAGTTAAAAAAAACAGGGTATCGCATCATTCTCTTTAGAAGTTAGAAGAGTATGAACTGTAATTTCTATCCAAACTGCTAGCCATAACGCTACATAAAGTGACCAATCCAGGCGGCTGATACATGGATTGTAGGTAATACAAAATTGTAGGCCCCTAGGTTAAGGCTATACCGATAGATGCTATCCACCTATCCGCAGCAAAGAGAACTGAAGAGCCTCCACATGGGCCATGGCAACTCAAAATATACTAAATGCAACCATGCAATAAGTTAAGTGGTGCTTACATCACATCCTTAGTGCAACCTTGTTGATGTTGCAATAGAAAAATATAGAATTGAAGGTTATGCTGGGATTGACACACCATAAAGAAGGTTAAATATGGCAAGGAATAAAAAATCTAGACCACATCATTATATTGGCGAAAAAGCCAAAAGTGAGCTTCGCGCCCCCCCAACACAGCATAAAAAAGAAGACATTAAAATAAATAAAGATATGTTCACTGATGATAATAAAGTGGAGAAATCCACTAAAATAAAACGTGTTTTGCGAGGGAGTAAAACAGAAAATAATAAAGATAAAAATATTAAAATGAAAACAACAGAAAGGCCATATTCAATATACGACTGTGATAAAGAATGCCTCCTCGCTGCACAGCGAACTAGAAAGACTCCACATCTGGCATTTAGACATGAAGGGCTTAGTAAGAATGGATTGCAGATTGAGAACGACACACCTATCGGCCATTTTATTGAAGATAATAAGTCTAGCGAAGTAACTTACTATCAAAAATTTATAGCAACTGAAGATTACAGTAACTTCGAGCATATTTATAATATATTGTCATTTATTTCATCTGTTAGGGAGTATAGCTACCACGAACAATTTAAAATTGGGAGGAAATTTAAAAATAACAATCGATTAGAATTAACCGTTCAGGATGAGGTTAATCTAAATAAAACACTTGTGTATAGTACTCAGCAGAAAGTAGAAATAAAAAATAAAATAAGAATTTTGTTGAGGTCAAACGTAAACAATATTCTCAATAACCAGGATTATCTTGAACACTTTGATGTGCATCCAGCTGTATCTATATTCATAAAGATAGTAAATGAGAATGGCATTGACATCACATATAGAGATGATTTCGAAGAGTATTTCTCAATCGATCTGATGACCGCCTTCATCAATAAATTCAATGCAGTCTATAACTCTCCATATTATAAAAAAGAGGTTTCTAAAAGACTTTTCAATGTAAGAAAGAATATAAACTCTATCACTGACTTCATAAATATAAAGGTCGATGGCGATTCTACGCATGTGATAAGGTGTTGTTTAGGATTTAACTGCGTTTTCGATGATGGATATGATTCAAAATATGAAAATGAAATTTATGAAATCTATAAAAACCCTAATGAACTATACTATTACAAGCTAACAAAGCTATTTGATGGCAGAGATGCAATATTTAGGCGAGGAGCAAAAAAACCAGTTATGAAGTATATAGATGGGTATATTTGGAAAGTCGATTATTGCTCAATAAGGAAGTATTATCTTCATCTGTTTTTATTTTTAAAACCAGACTGGGGGAAGAGCTTTGACATCGTAGAAGAGATCGGTAACATGTGGAGAAGCAATGTAATCAATGGTGATGTTTTTAAATATGGCGGTGAAACAGACAACTTCCCAATTAAAAATAAAATCGGTCATGACATGCTGGCTAAATCTTTAAACGACTTATTCATTCAGGACATATTAGCTTATGCGATAGTGCGTAAGCCTAATGAAAAAAATCTTCGTTCATTTGGAAAAAGCGGGAATAATAAAAGCACTGACAATCCATTACAAAAAAGCAATTAAACCAACACCAGTAAAAACATAGAGAAATATAAAATATTCTATTCGCTATAAATTATCTATCTGCTTTAAACACTCCATGAGGGTATGACATGAATAAAAATGGAGGTTACGTTCAGTGTAACCTCCATAGGCAAAATCTAAAACTAGAAACTTAATAAACCCTATCCAACTTGTAGATGCACAATATTATCTGCCGGTTTTTCTGATGGTTTCAAGAAACCTCCCCATAACTCCAGAGCCATTTTTTGTTCCGGTAACCGAACCGTATGAACATAGTGAGCCATTACACCAGGTAGGACATGACCTAGAATTTGTTCCACGACATGGGGGGCAATCCCAGCCTCGTTAAGGCGGGTCGCTAAGCTCCTTCGCAGATCGTGCCATGTCCATGGGGCGCTATGCCCGAGCCGCTTCCAAATCCCCCTTCCCCACTGACTTACCGCTTCTGGTCGCTTGAGTTCCCCTAGCAAGTATGGGGATGACTGTGCGGCGGCTGCTTTCAGCAAGGCGTCTATCGTCGGCCGAATAAAATCAGGTATTGGTCTCACGATTTTATTACCTGTTTTTGAGTTAGACGCTGGTACTGTCCATGTACCTTCGGCTAGATTCCATTCTTCGGGTGCTGATAGCCGAGCTTCTTGAGTTCTTGCACCGAACGACAATAGAATCTTGGCCAAATTTCCGTAGTAGCAATACGGACCTAGCTTCTCAGCCCACTCCCATAGTGTTCGCAGTTCTTCTAGCGTCAGAACCCTATCTCGCTTACTTGCTTTTTGCCCAACATCAGCGACGGTCAAGTCATCCAATGCATTACTCACTGCAAACTGTCTGACACGGCAAAACTTCAGAGCATGCTTACAGTTTTGGAAACAATACCCACTAGCCACAGGTGCTACCTTCGAGTATTCGTCAAAGACGCTCAACCAGTGACGAGTATCACAATCTGACAAAGGAAGATCTCCGATACGGGGATAGACCCACTTCGCAAATTGCTGGCGATGCTTCTCACTGTTCGACCTTTTCTTATCGGCGTGATGGCAGAGCCAATACTCGAGTGCATCTTTAACCGTGACAGGCTTAAGCCTTTCATCTTTCCCGATCCGCGTCATCAAGGCAGGATCATTGCCCTCTTCCAACCAAGCTCGACATTGCGCCGCCTTTTTCCTTGCTTCGGAAAGCGACAGCCCCCCCTCCTGGCCGGTATAGGAGCCCAGAGTCAGGTTTTTTGCCTTGCCTAAAATTCGATAGCGATACACGAAGCTGACTTTTCCGCTATTCCTCCACAGAACAGATAGCCCATCCCTGTCCGCAACCTTTCTGGGCGTATCATCATCGTGACCACGCAGCATTGCTTTGAGTTTCGAATCTGAAATTGCCATTTTGAACCCACACTTGAACCCACAAATGTCTTATATACCCTAAGATGACTTTAGACAAGAATGGAAGGTTAAATGATACAAATCAATTAGATATGAACAATTCACAGACAGCATAAAACAGCATTAGACAGGTTGTGCGATAATACGGCATGAACTGATCCCGGTCATTCTGCTGCAGTGCAGACGAAGGCGTATCCCAGCGATGGGATACGCCTTTTTCTATGCCCGGTGTTTACCTGCTCACTCCACCGCCAGCTTGATACCGAGCCCCACGAACAGCCCCCCCATCACACGATTCAGCCAGGTGGCCACCCGGGTGGGTAGTCGCACCTTGCGGCTTGCAAACGCGGTGGAAAACGCCAGCAGATGGCACCAGATCATGCCGTTGAAATTGAAGATGCAGCCCAGCACGATGAATGCCAGTGCTTTTTGCGGCGCATCTGGCGCGATGAACTGGGGTACAAAGGCGAGGAAGAACAGGGCAACCTTGGGGTTGAGGACATTGGTGAGCAACCCCTGCCGAAAGATGCGCCCATAAGAGAGCGCAGGCAGCGCCACAGCCCCATCCACAGACGTTGAAGCGCCACTCCTCTGCCAGAGCATGGACACGCCGAGATAGACCAGATAGAGCGCCCCCATCAGCTTGATGACGGCAAACAGCTCGGCAGAGGCACTCAACAGGGCAGACAGCCCCAGCGCCGCCGCCAACACATGCACCATGGTACCTGTCCCGATACCCAATGCCGCCATGGACCCTGCACGCCATCCCTGGGAGCCGCTGCGCAGCATGATGAGCAGGGAGTCAGGCCCAGGCATCATGTTCAACAACAGGCCAGAAACGATAAACAGCGCCAGATCGTGGATCCCCAACATACACAGCTCCTTGTACATGAAAGAAACAGTCTATGGATCCTGAAGTACTTGTCACTCCCGTTTCCGGCGATAGTGATTATCAAGGAAGGGAATAGCGTTTGAGCCGGAGATATTTGACGCTCAACCAGGTGAAAAAGAGAGATTGAGCCGTTTGAAAGGCAGTGATACTGGCTGAATAGCAATGTTTATCGATGTAATTGACTGGATTTTGAGCATTATCCAGACTTATACCAATCAGATTAAAGATGTGATCTAATTGCTCTATTCTGGTTTCACTGTACTCATACCAATCAGATTAAAGATGTGATCTAATTGCTCTATTCTGGTTTCACTGTACTCAGTATGTCCGATCCAATCGATTTCTTGGCCCTCGCCAAGGCAGAAACCAACGCCAGGAAACGCATGCGATTCCTGGCGTTAGCACACT
>NZ_JAGKRH010000227.1:0-498 GCF_017939245.1 Aeromonas sp. PrichA-15
AGGCATCTTGCGGAATACTGCTTCCGGTTTAATCATCGTTTTGACCTCAAGAGCATGTTGGTTGAATTGGGGCATGCAGTCGTGGCAAGCCCTCCGATGCCATATCGGCTCTTGAAGCTGGCTGAGGGTCATGGGTAATCAGGTATCACTTTGATCTTGTTGTTCACCCCTTCCAGCACACTCGTGTGCATCGGGTAGTTTGCACTCGCCAGGATCCCCCGCATATATTTCGATAAATTTCGACCAAATCGTTGCAGCGGCGCTAGCCCGCTTTCCTTCACCTGCCGCATCCAGCTCCGCCATCGTCGCCATCCTTCCCACACGCTCGGCGCATACCAGATGCCCTTCAACGCCTCTTTCAGCACGTACACCATCGCCAGCGGTTGATTCGCCGCCAACAGCTCCTGCAACTTCACATCCTGTTTTTCACTCAACTTCGCCCGATTACGTAGCAGCAACCAACGCGCACTTTTGACCACTTTTCGCGCCGGTTTATCG
>NZ_JAGKRH010000228.1:0-451 GCF_017939245.1 Aeromonas sp. PrichA-15
GTTTAATGTGATCGACGACTTCAACCGCGAAGCACTGTGCATCGAGGTGGATTTCTCCTTGCCTGCCACACGGGTCAAACGGGCGCTGGAGCAAGTGATCGCGTGGCGGGGAAAGCCGGTGGAGATCCGCTGCGATAATGGCCCGGAATATATCAGCGAGGAGCTCAAGCGCTGGGCTCAGCAGGAATGGATAGCGCTACGGTATATCCAGCCGGGCAATCCCCAACAGAACGCGTATATCGAGCGGTTTAACCGCACGGTACGTTACGACTGGCTGGGTCATTACCTGTTTGAGTCACTGAATGAATTGCAGGCATTTGCCACAAACTGGTTGTGGACGTATAACCATGAGCGGCCCAATATGGCGCTGGGTGGCTACACACCAAAACAGCGCCTAATGCAGGCCGCATGACCTCTACTTTTGAGTGCCCCTAAGAATGGGGGGAATACC
>NZ_JAGKRH010000229.1:0-388 GCF_017939245.1 Aeromonas sp. PrichA-15
AACGCCACAGCATTTCATCATCCTTGAGCAGTAGCCGACAGCGACCTCGGTAGCGCTTGCTGCACAGCAAACTGCCTCGCCCCAGCTCTTTTCGCCAGCTTTGCCGACATCGCTCAAGCCTTCGCTGATATTGTTTCTGGCTCAACACGCCTTGTTCATAGCCATGTCGAACCCTGAATACGCTATTTGCGAGAAGCACCAGTCGGGCCCCAATGGGCTGATTGACCTTTTCGCCGCTGTCGGCAATCGCTGCCACATTGCGCAGTACATGGGCCCAGCACAGCTGACGCTGGCTGCTGTCGATGAAACGGTATCCTGCGTACTGGTCTGTCACCAACACGCCATCCAATTCTGAGCCCAGCAGCCGTTTGGCCGCATCCTGACCCCG
>NZ_JAGKRH010000230.1:0-706 GCF_017939245.1 Aeromonas sp. PrichA-15
GCTTTGGTGGCATCCATGAATATCGACTGGGAGAAGCTCCGCCACAAGTAACGGAGCTAACAGGAGACCAGCAGATCATTTTGGAGGTATTGGGTGAGCGCTATCGGCAAATTTATTCCTAAATCAGGTGCGGAATGTCGGCTGATTTATTGATCAGTCCAGCCATGGCGACCCTGTTCAAACAGGCGACGGGCCTGCACGTCGTTGGGACAGACGCCGCGATACTCCTCTCCCGACCGTCCTGCCAGATAGAGATGCTCGGGTCGGCAATACCAGGCCAGCCCCTTCTGGCGACCCAGCTCCCAAAGGGCAACGTCCACTTTTTCCCCGCACTGGGTCTGGTGAAAAGCCACCCGATCGCCAGCAAAACCGAGCTTGCCGTCCGCCTCTCCCACATCGCTCCACACCTTCTCGCAAGGGTCGTCGGAGTTGGAAACACAGCCCCCGAGCAGGGCGGCACAAAACATGATGACGAGTGAGCGCATATTCATCCTTGGCGTCGTTAGAATCTTTGTTGAGCCGCTGCCTGCCTCGTACAGCGTCATTTGAGCAGTTCATTCTAATACCAATCAGATTAAAGATGTGATCTAATTGCTCTATTCTGGTTTCACTGTACTCAGTATGTCCGATCCAATCGATTTCTTGGCCCTCGCCAAGGCAGAAACCAACGCCAGGAAACGCATGCGATTCCTGGCGTTAGCACACT
>NZ_JAGKRH010000025.1:0-37501 GCF_017939245.1 Aeromonas sp. PrichA-15
CAACCGAGCCAGCATGTCGCCAGATGCCTCAACAACATCGTTCAGATCGTTTGCAATAGACATAAAAAATCCGGAACCAGTGATTGGTTCCGGATTGTCCTACAGCAGAAGGATCGGTCAATGGATCCTTAACTGATCAGCATTGCAGCATTCGCTGGCCTCTTTTTTGTTGGTGCAATCTGATCCATCCGTTGTGGAGAGCGCTCCTCAGAGTACGGTTGCGGGCTTGGGTTTGCCTGCAAGACCGTACCAGTGATGCTCAAACCGGCCCGCATGCCAGCGCAGGGTGCCCCAGGGCTGGTCAGCCTGCCAGCGCGGGAAGTTGATCTCCACGCGGTTGTCTTCGTACTTGTAGAGAGAGGTGCTGATCTCGATATCCGACAGGATAAGCAGCACCACCCCACCGATGACACTCCATTTCAGCATCTTCCACATGGCGATTACTCGAAGCAGATCTCGATGGTGGCACGGCCATACTCCGATTCGAACGGCATCATGATCTTGGCGCCGTCGGCCCGGTGAGTAATGGTGTGATTGGGACCGGAGACGATGACCGGGGTCGCCATGTCGAACTCATAGCCCTTCTCCCCCAGCATGCGTTTGGCGCCGCCCGTCACCATGTTGGTGATCTCGCCCACCATGTCGGTCACTTCCTCGTTGATGGTGGCCGGCGCCTCCCCCAGCATGCGACGCATGATCTCCAATGCCAGCCCCTTCTCGAAGCTGATTGAGAGGGAACCCCGGGTCTGCGGACCCACCATGCCAATCAGGCCGGAGACATCTCCCCGAGCCAGCTCGTCCGTCTTGCGCTTGGGCGCGCCCGGTTTGAGTTCCAGCTGTGCCATGGTGGAGAGCACGTTGAGCAGGGAGAGCAGGAACGGGTTTACAAAATCAGCCTTCATCTTGACTTCCTACGGTAGCGGAACAGCGGGCACATTGACCATGGGCTTCTATGGTCTTGTTGGTAATAGTAAAACCATGCTGATGAGCCTGCTCGGAAAAGGCGCCGTCGATGGCGGGATCGTGCAGCTCCACTACCTCACCGCAACGATCGCAGATCAGCAGTTGCATCGGGTGGGCATGGTCGAAGTGGCAGCAGAAGATGAAGGCGTTGAGCGACTCCACCTTGTGGGCAAAGCCCTGTTCGAGCAGGAAGTCGAGCGCCCGATAGACGGTAGGTGGTTTGGCATGAGCCTCGGTCTGCTGCAACTGGGCCAGCAAATCATAGGCACTGATGGCATTGCCGTGGGCGGCAAGCAGCCGGAGCACCTGGCGCCGTGTCGGGGTGAAACGGATCCCGCGCTGCTCGCAGAGGCGTTCCGCTCGTTGTAGAAGTTGGTCTTGATTCATGTTCACGCAGATACCCTGTCAATTAGCCGGATACTATCACAGGGCCCCCAGTGCGCGGCGACAAAATTCATTTTCTGGGGCTGTCTCACGTTGTGATAGAATCCCGCCCCTTGTTTGGCCAACCCGGATGATTTTTATGCAGGCGCAGCGCTTTTCCATCGCCCCCATGCTGGACTGGACCGATCGGCATTGCCGTTATTTCCACCGTCTGATGACCCGCCAGACCCTGCTCTATACCGAGATGGTGACCACGGGCGCCATCATCCACGGCAAGGGCGACTATCTGGGCTACAGCGAGCAGGAACACCCTCTCGCCCTGCAACTGGGTGGCAGCAACCCGGCAGACCTGGCCCGCTGCGCCAGGCTCGCCGAGGAGCGCGGCTATGACGAGATCAACCTCAACGTCGGCTGCCCCTCCGATCGGGTGCAAAACGGCCGCTTCGGCGCATGCCTCATGGGTGAACCCGCACTGGTGGCCGATTGCGTCAAGGCGATGCGCGACGTGGTCAACATTCCGGTCACCGTGAAGACCCGTATCGGCATCGACGATCAAGACTCCCACGAGTTCTTGCAGGCCTTCATCGAGCAGGTAAGGGACGCCGGTTGCGATACCTTCATCGTCCATGCCCGCAAGGCCTGGCTGAGCGGCCTGAGCCCGAAAGAGAACCGCGAGATCCCGCCCCTCGATTATCCTCGCGTCTACCGGGTCAAGCAGGATTACCCGGATCTGACCATTGCCATCAACGGCGGGGTGACCAGTCTGGAGCAGACTCTTGAACATCTGCAGCACCTCAACGGGGTCATGATGGGCCGCGAAGCCTACCAGAACCCCTACATTCTGGCCCAGGTGGACAATCTGGTGTTCGGCGAGAACCGTGCCGTGCCAAGCCGCCACGAGGTGGTGCGGATGATGCTGCCTTATATCGAACAAGAGCTGGCCAAGGGCAACTACCTCTCCCACATGACCCGCCACATGCTGGGGTTGTTCCAGAACATGCAGGGGGCGCGCGCCTGGCGTCGCCATCTGAGCGAGAATGCCTGCAAGCCGGGGGCCGACATTCAAGTGGTGCTGGACGCCATGGCCAAGGTGCCGGAGTTCGCGCCGGCCGACGCGGTGGAGTGATCATGTACCGCTTCACCGGATCCTGGCTGCACAAGGCCCTGGTGCGTCTGTGCGCCGGCCTGCTCACCATTCTCGGCATCAAGCTCAGCGCCTTCTATTTCATCGGGCTGCTGATCGTGCTGGGGCTGCACCGGGACCAGATCCTGAGCTAAGCGCCCCACGCTCCCGAACAAGAAAAAGCCGGCGCCCCTGCGCCGGCTTTTTTGTCACCACGGAGGCGACCCGACAGTCTGGCTTACTCCTCCTGAACCATGAACTGGAGTTCAGGGGGAGAAGAGGTCAGCACATCGGCGCAGTAATCCCAGGTCGAGATGCGGTAGTGCTGCAAATCTTCATCCAGGTGCAGCCCATCGGATTCCTGATGGAACCAGCTGGCGAAACGGGACGGGGTGATGAGCTGGATCTGCTCCTCGATGACGTGGCTGTCACGCCCCTCCGCCAGATCGCAGTCCTCCATCACCCGCACCGCGAAGATGTGGCGAAAACTCACCCGGCACAGGGGCAACGGAGGCAGATCGATGCTGCGAGCGCGCCCCAGCATGACGGTCAGGGTGTCGCTCCAGATATCCTGATGCAGTTCGGCAACGACCAGGCCGGGAGGGAGTTGACGAGAGGGAGCCCAGGGGACGGCTACCTGCCGAATGGCATTTTTCTGTTCCATATCCACCTCGCTACAGCGCATGCCATATCCTGAGTGTATCTGAAACAAATTTTGACGAAGATGGCAAGAAAAAACCCGGCACAAGCCGGGTTTCATTTGATTACAAGACGACCTTATTTGACGGCGTCTTTCAGCGCCTTGCCAGCCACGAAGGACGGCACATTGGCAGCTGCAATCTGGATCTCTTTACCGGTTTGCGGGTTGCGACCGGTACGGCCCGCGCGATGGTTGACCTTGAAGGTACCAAAACCCACCAACTGAACGGCATCGCCCTCTTTCAGGCTCTGGGTAATACCATTGATGATCTCTTCCAGAGCGACTTTGGCCTGAGCTTTGCTCAGGTCTGCTTTGGCGGCAATTGCATCGACAAGTTGAGCTTTGTTCATAACATTTCCTTTATGATCGGGCATTTAGCACCGGGCCACTCTATTCAAAAAAAAACACTCAGGCAAAGGCTTTATCAGCCGGATTGGCTTGAATGCTGGGGTTTTCATCAAGATCTGCGGAAATAGTCACATATATCGCCCCCTTGTCCCCTGGATGGGCGACAGGATGCGAAGTACCGGTGGGGAGAGGCATGCAAATCCCCGCCTGATGTAACAATATCCCTACACTCCTATTGACGGTCAACTGGATTTTCCCTAGTTATAGGAGTGTCGTCAGTCGATGAGAATGACCGGAGGCGTGCGACCCGAGTGCCGCATGCCATGCCCATGGAGGGACTATGTTAACTGAACTGGAAAAAACCAAGCGCGCACTGGCAGGCAAGCATAGAGCAATAGATGACTGGCTGGATGCCAGACAGGCGTTGCTGGTCGAGTACATGCGACTGGCAGGCCTCATGCCCGCCAAGTGCAAGCAACGCACCCTCCCAGGCCATGTAGAACTGCAACGTTTTTGCGAACAACTGGTCGATTATGTCAGCGCAGGCCATTTCGAGATCTACAACCACGTCGTCACCGCCTTTGAGCAAGCCAGCGGCGACAAACTGGAGCTGGCCAAGCGCATCTACCCCCATATCCGTGCCTGTACCGAATTCGCGCTGGAGTTCAACGACAAGTACAGCAACGCCGACGAAGCCCAGTTGCTGCAACTGGACGAGGATCTGAACCAACTCGGCCCCGTGCTGGAAGACAGGTTCAAACAGGAGGATCGGCTGGTCAAGGCGCTGCAGGTGGTGGAATCCCTCAGCCATCAGCAGGTCTGATATTCAATATCGGAGCCAGTTCAATATCCTGGCGTGCCAGCTGGATTACACTCTGCAACATGAAGGATGAGCATCTTGCTCGCACGCAGACCGGAGACGACCATGGCCGAGCGCCGCCACTTTACTCGGATTTTCTATTTGACCGCCGCCAAGCTCACCCAGGGTGAACACCAGTGGCGCACCCAGCTGGTCGACGTCTCCCTGCAGGGAGCCCTGCTGCTCAGACCCGAGGATTGGGTCGCCAGCGAGGACAAGGAGTACGAAATCTGCTTCGTGCTCGGGGGCAGCGACATCGAGATCAAGATGCAGGTCGAGCTGACCCACGAAGCCAGCAAAAAGCTGGGGTTTTACTGCCACCACATCGACATCGACAGCGCCACTCACCTCAAGCGGATGATCGAGCTGAACATCGGAGAGGAGCAACTACTCCATCGCGAGCTAGAGCAGTTGCTGCAAGAGCACCGAGACCACGTCCCCCCCGAATCCTGAGCGGGCGGGCAGAAAAACAAAGGAGCGTCCATACGCTCCTTTTTCATGGTCGGTTACAGGGCCTCGAGGGCATCGGAGAGTTTCTTCACCGGCACCACCTCCATCCCCTCGATGGGATGTTTGGGCGCATTGGCATGCGGGACAATGGCTCGGCGGAAACCGTGCTTGGCCGCCTCCTGCAGTCGCTCCTGACCCGAGGGCACGGGCCGTATCTCGCCGGAGAGTCCCACCTCGCCAAAGACTACCAGATCCTTGGGCAGGGCCTGATCCCGGAAGCTCGACACCATGGCCAGCAGCAGCGCCAGATCCGCGCTGGTCTCCTCGACTTTGACGCCACCCACCACGTTGATGAACACATCCTGATCCGCCATCTGCAACCCGCCGTGACGATGCAGCACCGCCAGCAGCATGGCGAGACGGTTGTGATCCATCCCCACCGCCACCCGGCGCGGATTGGAGAGCTGGGAGTAATCCACCAGCGCCTGCAACTCCACCAGCAGGGGGCGCGTGCCTTCCCAGATCACCATGACGATGGAGCCCGGCGCCTGCTCCTCCCCGCGGCTGAGGAAAATCGCGGAAGGGTTGCTCACCTCCTTCATTCCCTGCCCGGTCATGGCGAAGACCCCCAGTTCGTTGACCGCACCGAAGCGGTTCTTGTGGGAGCGCAGGGTGCGAAAACGCGAGTCGTGCCCGCCATCCAGCAGCACGGAGCAGTCGATGCAGTGCTCCAGCACCTTGGGACCCGCCAGGGTGCCGTCCTTGGTGACGTGGCCCACCATGAAGATGGCCACATGATTCTGCTTGGCATAGCGTGTCAACAGCGCCGCCGACTCCCGCACCTGGGAGACGGAACCCGGCGCGGACTGCACATCCGCCACGTGCATCACCTGGATGGAGTCGATGACCATGATCTGAGGCTGCTCCTGCTGGGCGATGAGACAAATCTGCTCGACGCTGGTCTCGGACAACATGCGCAGCTTGTCCGTGGGCAGACCCAGCCGACCGGCCCGCATCGCCACCTGTTGCAGTGACTCCTCACCGGTCACATAGAGGGTCTTCATGCGCTGCGCCAGGCCGCACATGGTCTGCAGCAACAGGGTCGACTTGCCGGCCCCGGGGTTGCCGCCGATGAGAATGGCCGAACCGGGGACCACACCGCCACCGAGTACGCGGTCCAGCTCCTTGAAGCCCGAGCTGAAACGGGGGATCTCCGTGGTAGCGATCTCCGCGAGGGTCTGCACCTGGCTGCCGACGGCGCCCGCATAACCGGTATAGCGAGCGCTCTTGCCGGGTGTCGTCACCCCCAGTCGCACCTCGGTGATGGTGTTCCACTCCTTGCACTCGCTGCACTGACCTTGCCAGCGGGTGAAGTCGGCTCCACATTCGGAACAAACATAGGCGGTTTTGTTTTTGGCCATGGATAACTCGGGGACAGGATGAATTCCTGCTTGATATACTTGTTTGCGACCGGCAGATCAAACCCAGAATCGGAAAAGTGACTTTCCGCGGCAGGAATACATGGATTCAGAACAACCACTACATCTGATAGAACAACTTGTCCCCCTGCTCCGGGAAAAGGACTTCGACGAAATCTTCAACCGTCTGACCCAGAACGAAAATACCAACAGCCGGTTCCTGCTGAAGATGGAACTCAAGCGCAAGTGCACCCCCTGCCGGCGCGTCATCGACATGCGCAACGAGCTGGGCGCCCTCTGTCAGGTGCATGAGTTCGACGGGGTGACCCACTTCATGCCCGCCGAGGCCATCGAGCTGTTTCAATCCCAGTGCTACCTATACCGGGACAGCTACACCCTGGGGGTCTACGAGGCGCTGCAAGCCTGGTACAAACTCAACCAGGGGCGCAGCGACAATCTGGCACTGCCCATCAGCCCGTTTCGTCCGTTCGATGTCAGTGCCATCCCCTTCGCCAGCCATTACGGGCGACAGGAAGAGCGCATGCACTTCAGCTCTCCCATGGTGCTCCAGCTCGCCAACGGCGAGAAGCTCCTCGCCAAGAGCTCCGACATCTCCCTCGGCGGCATCCGGGTATCCGTGCCCTATCTGCCCGACTACCAGACAGGCGACCTGATAGCCGTCTTCTTCACCGGACTGGAACGCGATCATCCCCATCCCCTGCTGCGTGACCCGGTCAGCTACCAGATCCTGGGGGAGGAGAGAAAAGAGGACAAATTCTGGCTCAGGCTGCTCAAGAACGGCGAGCATCCGGTGTTTGACGAGTTCCTGCGCGACTTCATCGAGCGCAACCGCAGCCGCTATCGCGTCAGCGTCGACTACCTGCTCTCCGCCGCCGTCATCAAGGGGTATGAGCAGTTCTATCTGCCGCGCATGACCGGCATGCCCCTCTATTTCGGCAAGGGCAGCATCCCCGCCCTCGAGATCGCCCTGCGCACCGAGAACAACCAGCACATTCTCGAATACTGGCGCGACGCCAAGAACCGCGACATGCTCGCCAGCCTCTTCACTGCGGCCCGCATGCCCTCGTTGCTTCCAGGCAAAGAGGGGCTGCGCGAGACGCTGATCTACAGCTTTACCCATGCGGTACGCAGCCACCTCTACTTCTTCTCCGCGACCCGGGAGGAGCTGGAACAGAGCGGACTGACCGCGCTCTTCTTCCTGATCGGCGCCCGCCGCCCCAGCTGGCGGGTATACAAGTTCAGCATGGAAGCCTGCACCCTGCGGGAGGCCGACCTCGACAACCCCCAGGGCGGGGCGAGCCCGTTGCAGGACAGGCTGCTGCGCGAGCGCCTGGCCCAGCTCGGATACGTGGGCATGCTGCAGGAGATCAACCTGGACAACCAGCGCGACGAGTTCCAGCGAGAGACGGGTCAGGATCCGCTCAACGCCAACGCCTTGCAGCGCTTTGGCCATGACATCCATGCCGCCCCCTTCGAGATAGAGACGCTGCACTATGTGCAACTGCGCAAGGAGGCGCGCTACATGCACAAGACGGCCATCGTCTTGCATCACAAGGAGCGATCCTGGGTCGGCTGGACCCGAGACATCTCGGCCCACGGCATGCAAATCGAGCTGGAGGAGCCGTTCGACGGGGAGAAGGGAGACATCATCACGGTGGCTCTGCCCCGCTTGCAGGAGCTCGCCAGGAACATGGACCTGCAACGCCTGCCCTATCGGCTGGTCAGCCTCAACCTGAGCAGAACCGTGCTGCATCTGTGCATCGAGGGGACGGCCGAGCGCCATACCGGCCACCAGTTCTTCAGCCTGCTGATCGAAAGCAACCAGAACAAGCTCAAGACCACCCGGGAGTTCAATCGCTATCGCGGCATGGCCAGGGCGCTGCGCAACCTCTACACCCACCACCTGTTCAACACCCCCGTCTATGTGAACAAACTCAAGGCCGCCCCGAAACTGGCCGCGGCCGGCCTCTCGCCACAACCACGCAGCCTTTCCCGTCTGCTGCGCATCTGTGCCGAGCAGGATCAGCAGTTGAACCTGTATCCCCTGTTCCAGGGGGCGCTGCTCAAGGCCCTGCTGCTCAATCCCCTGCGCGCCATCGAGCGGGAAGACAAGCCGGAAGAGGAGGAGGTCTACATCGCCGCCCTCCACTCCCAGGGGGGAACACCCCTGTTTCGCAGCCACCTGGCCAGCAGCTTCAGCTCACCGGATCAAAAGCGCCGCTTCATCGAGCTGGCTCGGCAACAGGGAGAATTCTATTCAGTACTGGTGGGCATTTCGCGCACCGGCCGCCCGGACACCAGTTTCATCGCGGGTGAACTGGACTACATCGCCAAGTTCGCCATTCACAAGGCCAAGAAGCTGGAAGAGGAGCTCTGGAGTGTCGTGGGCGTGGGTGAACTGACCGATACCACCGAGGCGACCCTGTTCCGCCTTGGCATACCATCCGGGCCCCGCTAGCCAGCAGGGCCGGGAGACAACAAAAACGGGCACGCAAGTGCCCGTTTTTTGTCTATCAGGCAGCCTGGGGGTTGCGCAGCCAGGCGAGGATGTCGGGGAAGTGATCCTCCTGTGCCTGGGGCGCCGTCAGCATGTTGATGTGGTCGTAATCGAGCCGGTTGCCGTTGTCCCGCCCAAGGCGGGTGTGGCGGGCGGCCGAGCCCATCTCGTCGCTGAAGCGACGCACGTCGACGGGGTGGCCAAGTACCTTGTCCGCCTTGGCGGAGATCATCCAGAGCGGGGGCCAGTTGACCCGGCTCGCCGCCTCGTCATAGGCGAAACCATCAAAGGGATCCTGCCAGGGCCCGCACTTGACCCAGGGGATGGTCTCCTGCAGGTAGCGCAGGGGCTCATCATCGGCCCCTATCTTCAACCGGCGGGCGGCCAGAAATCCCCGGCGGCGCGCCAGCCAGGGGGCGAGCCGGTTCCAAATCAGATCCACCTTCAACCAGCGCTCCGGGTTCTGCACCGAGACCCCCCGCTTGGTGCCGAAGAACACCAGGCTGGCAACCTGCTCCGCCAGCTCGGGGAAGCGCACCAGGGTCGAGGCCATGATGACGCCGCCCCAGGAGTGGGCCATCCAGTGCACCCGGGCACCGGCATGGCGGGCCGATACCCAGCGCTGCAGTGCGGGCAGATCCTCGGTGATCAGCTCATGCTGACCGTGGCCGGCCCGCTCGGCGATGGTCGGAGTGCTCAGGCCCCGACCACGCAGATCCGCCACATAGACCTGATACCCGTGGCGAGCCAGAAAGCAGGCCAGCCCCTTGCCCGATTCGGTGTAGAAGATGCGGCCGTTCTCGATGGCCCCGTGCACCATCAGGATGGGGTCGGCATGCACCGCGACACCGGGCTGGATATGGCGCACATGGAGTCGATGCTCACCGCAGGGGACAAACAGGGATTGCTGTAACAGTTCCATCTCGTGATCGACTCCTCCTTGAGCGGGATCAGCACCAGCGTCGGTCGCGACAGGCCAGGGCGCCGAGCAGGCAGAGCACCCCTTCCAGATCGTGGTGATTGAGGGTCGCCGCCGCCTGGGCACGTACCAGGGGTTTGGCATGAATGGCAATGCCCAGCCCCGCCACCCCCATCATCTTGAGATCGTTGGCACCATCGCCGACCGCGACCGTCTGGGATGCAGCCACCCCGTACTCCGAGGCCAGCTGTTGCAGTGCCTCGGCCTTGGCTGCGGCATCGACGATGGGGCCGCTCACCTTGCCGGTCAGCAAGCCCCCTTCCATCGCCAGCTCGTTGGCGAAAATGGCATCCAGACCCAGGGCACGCTGCAACTCGCCGGCAAAGCGGGTGAAGCCACCGGAGGCGATCGCCACCTTCCAGCCAGCCTGCTTGAGGGTTTCGACCATGAGTGGCAGGCCCGGCATCCAGGGCATGTCGGCCGCCACCTCGTCGAGGATGGTGACCGGCGCCCCTTCCAGCAGCGCCACCCGGGCACGCAGACTGTCGGCAAACTCCAGCTTGCCCTGCATGGCCGCCGCGGTAACGGCCGCCACCTGCTCACCGACCCCGGCCAGCCGCGCGATTTCGTCGATGCACTCTATCCTGATCGCGGTGGAATCCATGTCCATCACCAGCAGACCGGGCTCACTCAGGGTAGGCAGGGCGGCCAGATGACACAGGTCGATGTCCCACTCCTGGGCTTTGAGCACCTGCACCAGCTCGGGGGAGAAACGGTTGGTGCCAAGCAGCAGCAGCGGAATATCGGCCTGCTCCCCTGCGGGATAGAGGCTGGCCTCGAGCCCCAGGGCATCCAGCTGCTGGGCCAGGCGGGCCAGATGACCGGCCTCCAGCCCCTTGCCAAACAGAACAATCCAGGCGCTGTCATGGGCGTTGGCCGCGGGCAGCAGGACTTCGTTGGTGAGCTGCCAGCAGGGGGCACAGCTCAGGGCCCCGGACCAGTCGTGCAGGGAGCGGGGAAGTAGGGACAACAACATAAGAGAGACGCCTTCCTTGGAAATCATGGGGTTCATCATGCGGGCCCAGAGTAGCGTATTGCTTTTTGTACAGGCAAGCGCCAAGATCCCGCCTGCGGTGCGGGCAGACATGGAAACAGACCACCCTGTTTCCCGCTTCGCGGCACCGGGGCACTAGCCAGCCCCGCTCATCCATTACCAGAGGCCCGGTTCTGTGCGTCATCTTCCCATCAAACGTGTTGTCAGCCTGGCGGCGGGAGTCCTGCTCGGTCTCTGGGTGCTGGTGCTGCTCATCCACATGCAGGGAGAGAGCCAGGCCGCCCTGCACGCGGCGGCACGGGACAGGGCACAGGCGCTGGTCGCCTATGCCGCCCGGGACATGCGCCGCTGGATCAAGGAGGACAAGGAGAGCGAGCTGGAGAGACTGGCGCAGGATCTGGCCGCCGAGCCTGACATTCTGGATGTCACCCTCTATGACGCCCGCGGTATTCCCCTCGCCCAGTCGGACAACGCCCTGCCGCTGGACAGCCTGCTGCCCATCGGCAGCGACAACAAATCCCTGCCGGAGCAGGGCAAGGGGCGCATCCAGTTCGTCAAGGAGATCCAGGACGAAAACCTGACCCTGGGCTATCTGAGGATCACCCTGGAAGAGCAGAAACTGCTGGCCGCACAGGATACCCATCTCAAGGTCAACCAGGAGAAACAGCGCCTGATGCTGCTGGTGATGCTGCTGGCCGGCCTGCTCATCTCCTACGGGGTGCGTCGCAACTACATGCGGGTGCGCAAGCACAAGAAACAGAGCAAACCCGCCGCTCCGCAATAAGCGGGAGTGGATCACATCCTCCGGCTTGTATATAACACTGGCAAGATCACTGGCAGGAGAGCCACATGATTGCCCCCCCCTTGCCGCTGGATGAACACAGTCGACTGGAACGACTGCGCATCCTCGGCCTGCTCGACCACGAGCCCATCGATCAGCTTGATCGCCTCACCCGGCTCATCACCCGCCATTTCGCACTCCCCATCGCCATGGTCTCCCTGACCGACGTGAACAGGCAGTGGTTTCTCGCCCGCACCGGGGTCGATATGTGCGAGATCAACCGGGAGCACTCCTTCTGCGGTCATGCCATTTTGCGCCCCGACATCATGCAGGTACCGGATGCCAGACGGGATCTCCGCTTTGCCGACAATCCGCTGGTGACCGATGATCCCGGCGTGGTCTTCTACGCCGGTCGGCCCCTGCGGGCGCTGGATGGCGTGGTGCTCGGCACCCTCTGCCTGGTGGACCATGTGCCACGCCATCTCGACGAAGATGCCTGCCGGGATCTCGACGACTTCGGCCGCCTGGTGGAGAACACCCTGCACGATCTGGAGCGGCGCCACCAGGTGCGTACCCTCAACCAGGTGCTGGAAGACAAGGAGCATCTCTTCACCCTCACCTTCAACCAGTCGTCGGTGGGCATGGCCCTCTCCTCCCTCGAGGGGAAATGGCTGAGAGCCAACCCGGGGCTGGAGCGGCTGCTCGGTTACAGCGAGCACGAGATGCTGAGCCGGACCTGACTCGCCATGACCCATCCCGAAGATCTGCAACGGGAGCAGCCCCTGTTCGATGCCCTGATCGCGGGGCAACGGCAGGATTACCGGCTGGAGAAGCGGATGATCCGGGCCGATGGCACCCAGTGCTGGGTCCAGCTCAGCGTGACCCTCTGCCAGAGCCGCACCATGGCCCCCCACATGATCGCCGTGTTTGCCGACCTCACCGAGCGCAAACAGGCCGAAGCCGAACTCGTGCGGCTGCAGCAAGGGCTCGAGCAGCAGGTGCAGTCACGGACCAGTGAGCTCTCCCGCACGGTGGAACAGCTGCATCAGGAGATGCGCGAGCGCGGCGCCATGCAGCAGCAGCTGTGGCAGGAGCAGCGCCGTCTGCAGCACATGCTGGAGCACACCAGCAATGCCTTCCTCGAGCTCGATGCCGATTTCATCATCACAGGCTGGAACCCGGCCTCCACCACCCTGCTCGGCTGGCACGCCGACGAGATGCTGGGCCGCTCCCTCTCAGGGCTGCTTGGCGCCGATCACCCCCTGCTGAGCCTGTCAGGCAACCCGCAGAGTCCGCCACGGCGGCTGGAGTGCGACATCATCACCCGCACAGGCCGGCACATCCCGGTCGAGGTGATCGCAGAGCGCTACCAGTTCGACGGCAAGGTGCGCATCGCCCTGTTTTTGCACGACATCACGGCCCGCCGCCAGGTGCTCGCGGAGATCGAGCGTGGCCGTGCCCGACTGCGGGCCATCACCGATGGCCTGCCGGTCACCATCAGCATGGTGTCGCCCGAGGGGCGTTACCTCTTCGCCAACCAGGCCTATTGCCGCTACTTCGGGCTCGATACCGAACAGATGCGGGAAATGAGCGTGCGGGACGTCATCGGCGAGGAGGCCCACGGCAGGGCCATGGCCTATGTGGCAAAGGCCCTGTCCGGTGAACAGGTGAGTTTCGAGCGCCGCTTCGATCTGCCCATAGGTCAGCGTGACCTCAGGATCACCATGATCCCCAGCCGGGGCGACGAGCCCGGGGTCTACATCCTCGGCAGCGACATCACCGAGTTCAAGGCGCTGCAAAGCCAGCTGGAACACGAGGCGGCTCACGACCCCCTCACCGGCCTGCCCAACCGGCGCGCCTTCACCCTGCGCCTCTCCCGGGAGCTGGAGCGGGTGCGCCAGAATGCCGAACCCCTGGGGCTGCTGTTCCTCGATCTCGACGGCTTCAAGGGGATCAACGACAGGCTGGGACACCACGTCGGCGATGCTCTGTTGCAACGCTTCGCCCAGGTGCTGAGTGCCGAGGTGCGCCCGGGGGACATGGTGGCGCGCCTGGCAGGTGACGAGTTCACCATCATACTGCCTGCCCTGCGCCAACCCGCGCAGGAGCTGCCTGCCCTGTGCGAGCGGCTGCTGGCGGCCATGGCGGTTCCCGGGGACGTGGCCGGTCATCGGCTGCCCCTTGCCGGCAGCATAGGGGGCGCCCTCTGCCACTCGGGCCAGTATTGTCACATCGACGATCTGCTGCACCGGGCCGATGCCGCCATGTACCAGGCCAAACAGGCGGGCAAGGGGCGCTTCGCCCTCGATCTCTGACCGTGCTTCGCATAAAAAACGGCGGCCCGAGGGCCGCCGTTTTTTATGCGCGAGGGGGATCAGTTGTCACCCAGCAGGACGGAGTCCAGCGCGATTTCGATCATGTCGTTGAAGGTCAGCTGACGCTCTTCGGAGGTGGTCTGCTCACCAGTACGGATATGGTCGGAGACGGTGCAGATAGTCAGCGCCTTGGCACCGTACTCGGCGGCCACGCCATAGATACCGGCGGCTTCCATCTCGACACCCAGGATGCCGTATTTTTCCATGACGTCGAACATGGAGGGGTCCGGGGTGTAGAACAGATCGGCGGAGAAGATGTTGCCCACGCGCACGGCCACGCCCTTGTTCTTGGCGGCCTGAACGGCATTGGCCACCAGGTCGAAGTCGGCGATGGCGGCGAAGTCGTGGTCCTTGAAGCGCAGACGGTTCACTTTGGAGTCGGTGCAGGCACCCATGCCGATCACCACGTCACGCAGTTTCACGTCTTCACGCACGGCACCGCAGGAGCCCACGCGGATCAGGGTCTTCACGCCGTAGTCGGTGATCAGCTCTTTTGCGTAGATGGAGCAGGACGGGATGCCCATGCCGTGGCCCATGACGGAGATGCGACGACCCTTGTAGGTGCCGGTGAAACCGAACATGTTGCGCACGTCGCACACCTGCTCGACGTTCTCCAGGAAGGTTTCGGCGATGTACTTGGCACGCAGGGGGTCGCCCGGCATCAGCACGGTATCAGCAAAGGCGCCATCTTTCGCATTGATATGAGGAGTTGCCATTCTCTTTATTCCTTCACACTAGGTTGAGTTTTATTGTCTTTATGGATTGTCCGCTGCCTGCGCGGCGGCGGTACATTACAGGAAACCGGGGCCCTGTGGCACCCCGGGCAGGCGAACCGGCCCGGGGTCACCATCACAGGAAGCTGGTACCGTATTGCAGCTTGGGCAGGCCGTGGTAGGCCGCGATGCTCTGGCCGATGTCGGCGAAGGTCTCGCGACGACCGACGGAGCCCGCCTTGACCGGCTTGCCGTAGAACAGCACCGGAATGTATTCGCGGGTGTGGTCGGTACCACTCCAGGTCGGGTCACAGCCGTGGTCGGCGGTCAGCACCACCACGTCGCCATCCTGCAGCAGGTCGAACAGCTCCGGCAGGCGGGAGTCGAAGTACTCCAGCGCATCGGCGTAGCCCTTGACATCACGGCGGTGACCGTAGGAGGAGTCAAAATCCACGAAGTTGGTGAAGACGATGGTCTGGTCACCGGCCGCTTTCACCTCTTCCAGAGTCCTGTCCCACAGCTCGGTCAGACCGGTCCCCTTCACCTGCTTGGTGATGCCCTGCTGGGCATAGATGTCGGCGATCTTGCCGATGGAGACCACCTGGCCACCCGCTTCCTTCATGTAGTCCAGCACGGTCGGTGCCGGCGGCAGCACGGAGTAGTCGTGGCGGTTGCCGGTGCGCTTGAAGTTGCCCTTGCCGCTGCCCACGAACGGACGCGCGATGACGCGGCCGATGTTGTAGGGCTCCAGCAGCTCGCGCACGATGTGGCACAGCTCATAGAGCTTCTCGAGGCCATAGGTCTCTTCGTGGCAAGCAATCTGGAACACGGAGTCGGCAGAGGTGTAGAGGATCGGCTTGCCGGTGCGCATGTGCTCTTCGCCCAGATCGTCCAGCACCTGGGTGCCGGAGGCGTGGCAGTTGCCCAGATACCCGGGCAGACCGGCCTTCTCGACGATGGCATCCAGCAGCTCCTGCGGGAAGCTGTTGTGGTGGTCATGGAAGTAACCCCACTCGAACAAGACGGGCACGCCGGCAATCTCCCAGTGACCGGACGGGGTGTCCTTGCCGGAGGAGAGCTCCTGGGCAAAGCCGTAGGCACCGATCACCTCGACATCCTTGTTCAGTCCGGCCGGGAAGGTGCCGCTGGCGAGTTCGCCCGCGTGGCCCAGACCCAGCTTGCTGAGGTTTGGCAGGTTGAGAGCGCCACGGCCCTCGATCTCACCGGCGGCGCACGCCTTGGCGATATGGCCAAGGGTATTGGCACCCACGTCGCCGAACTTGTCGGCATCGGCGGCAGCACCAATACCGAAAGAGTCCATCATCAGAATAAAGGTACGTTTCATGGGACTTCCCCTTGTTACAAATCAGCCAGACCGATGCGACGGTAAACCTCGGGCAGCGCCTCTGGTCGGGTGTCGCCGATCTTCACGGCAGCCTGCACCATGCGGGCAGCCTCGGCAAATTGAGCTTCTGTCTGAGCGTGGATCAGGGCGAGCGGCTTGTCAGCATCGACGCTCTGACCCAGGCGGATAAAGTCGGTCAGACCGACGGCATAATCGAGTTTGTCGGCGGCGGCGCGGCGACCGCCCCCCATGGCGACCACCGCCAGGCCTAGTTCACGGGTATCCATCGCGGTGACGAATCCGCTGTGGGCCGCGTAGATGGGGCGCACGATGGCGGCTTTGGGCAGGTAGGCGTCATAACGCTCCATGAAGTCCGCCGGGCCACCGAGGCCGGTCACCATGCGACCGAAGATCTCGGCGGCCTTGCCGTTGTCGAGCACCGCCTGCAGCTTGGCACGGGCGTCCTGCTCGTCGCTCGCAAGCCCCGCGGAGATCAGCATCTCGGCGCACAGGGCCAGGGTCACTTCGTGGATGCGCGGGTTGCGATACTCACCGGTCAGGTAGCGCACCGCCTCGCGCACTTCCACCGCGTTGCCGGCGCTGGAGGCCAGCACCTGGTTCATGTCGGTCAAGAGTGCTGAAGTACGGCAGCCGGCACCGTTGGCCACGGCGACGATGCTCTTGGCCAGTTCCTCGGAGGCTTCAAAGGTCGGCATGAAGGCGCCGGAGCCCACCTTCACATCCATTACCAGGGCTTCGAGCCCGGAGGCAAGCTTCTTGGAGAGGATGGAGCCGGTGATCATGGCAATCGACTCGACGGTGGCGGTGATGTCCCGTACCGCATAGATACGCTTGTCCGCCGGGGCGAGATCGCCGGTCTGGCCGATGATGGCGACACCCGCCTCTTTCACCACTTTCAGGAAGCGGTCGTTGTCGACCGAGGTCTGGTAGCCGGGGATGGCGTCCAGCTTGTCGAGGGTACCGCCGGTGTGGCCGAGACCACGGCCGGAAATCATGGGCACGAAACCGCCGCACGCAGCGACCATGGGGCCCAGCATCAGGGAGACGACGTCACCCACACCGCCGGTGGAGTGCTTGTCGACGATGGGGCCGCCCAGGTTGAGGTGATCCCAGGTCAGCACCATGCCGGAGTCGCGCATAGCGCAGGTCAGGGCGACCCGCTCATCCATGGTCATGTCCTTGAAGTAGACCGCCATGGCCAGGGCCGCTATCTGCCCCTCGCCGATGGTGTTGTTGGTAATGCCCTGAACGAAGAATTGAATCTCTTGGGTACTGAGCGCTTCACCGTTGCGCTTCTTGCGAATAATTTCTTGAGGCAAAAACATCTTTCATTCCCTCCGTGCACAGTGCACGAACACAGACCGAACCAGATCCGGAAGGGGGCGGCGCACCGCCCCCTGCCGCCGCTTAGTAACCGCTGGTATTGGCAGGCTTGTCGCCATGCCCCAGGGTCGCCAGCAGGCTGGCCAGCAGGCTGGAGGCGCCGAAGCGGAAGGTGCGGGCGGATACCCAGTCCTTGCCCAGGATCTCTTCGGCCATGGCCAGGTACTGACCCGCCACGGCGGCGTCTTTCACGCCACCGGCCGGCTTGAAGCCCACTTTCGGGTTCTTGGCCTTGATCACTTCCATCATGATACGGGCCGCTTCAGGGGTCGCGTTCACCGGCACCTTGCCGGTGGAGGTCTTGATGAAATCGGCACCGGCGTCGATGGAGATCTCGGAGGCGCGACGGATCAGCGCCTCTTCCTTCAACTCGCCGGTCTCGATGATCACTTTCAGCAGTACCTTGGCGCCGCAGGCTTCCTTACATGCTTTGACCAGATCGAAGCCGACCTGTTCATTGCCGGCCATGAAGGCGCGGTACGGGAAGACCACGTCCACCTCGTCGGCACCGTAGGCCACGGCGGCGCGGGTCTCGGCCACGGCGATCTCGATGTCGTCGTTGCCGTGGGGGAAGTTGGTCACGGTCGCGATGCGCACGTCGGCAGCGCCGATGTCACGCAGGGTCTTGCGCGCGATGGGAATGAAACGGGGATAGATGCAGACGGCGGCGGTCAGGCCAGCCGGAGACTTGGCCTTGTGGCACAGGTCGATCACCTTCTGATCGGTGTCGTCATCGTTCAGGGTGGTCAGGTCCATCAGGTTCAGGGCGCGTTGGGCGGCCACTTTCAGATCAGTCATGCTATGTCTCCAAAGTCTTGTTAAGCCCCATCACCCGCGATCGGCTTCACCGAACACCAAGGGTCGGCAGAGACGTTCCCGGAGCAACGGGATATGGAATTGCAGCGCAAATGCACAGGCAATACGGCTGCAAATAAGGCAAGAGCCCTGTCACTTTCTTACAAAAGTGCGGACTTGGTTCCATGAAGACTTGAGAAAGGCCGACTACGCAGACCCGACTTCCCAATCAATTCCATTTGACCGCCAACACCCGGATTCACCGGGCATTAGTCAATGCCAGCACCCTGCTGGCATCGCCTATTTCAGCCGAGATACCCCGTGTTTGCAAGCCGGATTTGCCAATTTCAGAGGTACCTCACACCCGGCAAATCCAGCGCTGGAAGGCGCTTAAGAGAAGAAGCGGGTCAGGATCCAAGAGTAGGCAATGCCCCCCAGATAGACCCCCACGATCCCCATGACGCCGGAGAGGACGGGCGGCGCCGGTATCGGCAACTTGAGGAAAGAAAACAACACCCCAACGATAAAGCCGGCCGCCATAGCCAGTAGCACTTCATTCATAGAACCTCCGATTTGACTCACTTTATTATTAGTCTTGACAGGAAAACGGTTGTCACCACCCCAAACGAGAACGCCACAGCAAATCGCTGTGGCGTTCGTCTTTATCCTGTCAGTCAGGCGATGTTACATGCCGGACAGCGCCAGGAAGAAGCCTGCGATGGTCGCAGACATCAGGTTGGACAGGGAACCTGCCAGCACGGCCTTCAGACCGAACTTGGCGATGGTGCCGCGACGGTTCGGTGCCATGGAGCCCAGACCACCCAGCAGGATGGCGACGGAGGACAGGTTGGCGAAGCCGCACAGGGCGAAGGAGATGATCGCCTTGGTGTGCTCGGACATGGCCACACCGTTGATCAGCACTTCATCCTTCAGGTAGGGGGCAAAGTTCAGGTAAGCCACGAACTCGTTGACCACCAGCTTCTGACCGATGAAGGAACCGGCCACGACCGCTTCGCTCCAGGGCACGCCGATCAGGAAGGCCAGCGGGGAGAACAGCCAGCCCAGCAGCAGCTCCAGGGAGAGTTGCGGGTAACCGAACCAGCCGCCCACACCGGAGAAGATGCCGTTGATCATGGCGATGAGGCCGATGAAGGCCAGCAGCATGGCACCCACGTTCAGGGCCAGTTGCAGACCGGCGGAGGCACCGGCGGCGGCAGCGTCGATCACGTTGGCAGGCTTGTCGTCCAGCTCACCTTCTGCGGTGTTCTCGTCGTAGCTCGGGGTCTCGGTTTCCGGTACCAGCAGCTTGGCGAACAGCAGACCACCCGGGGCAGCCATGAAGGAGGCGGCGATCAGGTATTCCATCTTGACGCCCATGGAGGCGTAACCGGCCAGCACGGAGCCGGCAACGGAAGCCAGACCACCACACATGACGGCAAACAGCT
Source organism: Aeromonas sp. PrichA-15 (assembly GCF_017939245.1). Lineage (NCBI taxonomy): Bacteria > Pseudomonadati > Pseudomonadota > Gammaproteobacteria > Aeromonadales > Aeromonadaceae > Aeromonas > Aeromonas sp. PrichA-15. The sequence continues at coordinate 19,595 of NZ_JAGKRH010000025.1, forward strand.
CGGAGTCGGTCATCTTGGAGATGAAGGGACGTACCACCAGCGGGGCTTCGGTCTGACCGACGAAGATGTTGGCAGTGGCGGAGAGGGATTCGGTACGAGAGGTGCCCAGCACCTTCTGCAGACCGCCGCCCAGCAGCTTGATCACCCACTGCATGATGCCGAGGTAGTAGAGTACCGCGATCAGGGAAGAGAAGAAGATGATGACGGGCAGGACGCGGAAGGCGAAGACGAAGCCACCGCCACCGAATACTTCGAACATCTTGTTGCCAACCAGACCACCGAACAGGAATTCGATGCCGTTCTGGCCATAACCGATGACGCTGGAGACGGCGTCGGACACGCCCACCAGGATGTCACGACCGACCGGCACGTAGAGCACGAAGGCCCCCAGACCGGCCTGGATGGCAAAGGCGCCACCTACGGTACGAATTTTGATTGCCTTGCGGTTGCTGGAGAACAGCACCGCAATCAGGACGAGCGTCGCCATCCCTACCAGACCCATTATCAGATTCATTATTAACACTTCCTCTTTAGTAGCACCTGCCAGCTTGTTAACGATTTGTGTATTGAAGCCGCTAATCAAGGGTGCGCATTATACTAATTACGGTGCGACAAAATAGAATACTGGTCACATTTTATAAGCCACAAACGGCCTGAACATCGTTTAATTAGACCGCAAACGATTTTTATGGGTCCTGTTTTTTATCACTCGGTCATCATTTGATAATCAAATGTTAATTTCATGATTTCCTGGGGGGAACAGCCGCCGGGTGGAGTCATGTAACACCGAAATAACATCCTCCAGCGGTTGCTGCCGCAATTGTGCCAACAAGCGGGCTATGGTCGGCAGGCTGGCCGGCGTGTTCACCTCTCCCTGCTGGCCTTGCAGCGGCATGTCGGGAGCGTCGGTTTCCAGCAGCAAGGCCTCCAGCGGCATCTGGCGTATCGCCTCCCGGGTCTTGTTGGCGCGCTCATAGCTGATGACCCCCCCGATCCCCAGCCTGAAACCCAGTTGCCAGAACACCTCCGCCTGATGCAGGGAGCCGCTGAAGGCGTGAATGACCCCCCCTTGTGGCGGAGTGAAGCGCCGCAGGATCTTGGCGACCGTGTCGTTGGCACGCACCGAGTGGACGATGAGGGGCAGCTCATGCGCCATGGCCAGCCGCACCTGCGCCTCGAACATCTCGACCTGCCCCTCCTGCGGCACATGGGAGCGCAGATCCAACCCGCACTCCCCCACGGCCACCAGCCCACGGGGCCGACTCGCCAGCAGGGTCTCCAACCGGGTCAGTGCATCCCGAGGCTGCTTGCCCACATACCAGGGATGGATCCCCAGGCCATAGCGGATGTCGTCGTGGCGCTCGGCCAGCGCCATCACCCGCCCCCAGTTTTCCTCTCCCACGGCGGGGATGATATACTCGCCCACCCCCAGCTGGCGCCACCGGGTCAGCAGCGCCTCCCTATCGGCGTCAAAGACCGGAAAATCGAGGTGGCAGTGGGTGTCTATCAATTCCATGTCGCGCTTACCTGTCTGTCGTACTCAATGGGTTCATTCCATGCCAACACACGTTTCCCGAGGCTTTACCCTGATAGAACTGGTGCTGGTCATCATCGTGCTGGGGATCCTGGCCGTGACCGCCCTGCCCCGCTTCATCAACATCCAGGACGACGGGCTCAAGAGCAGCGTCTCGTCCACGGCGGGCAGCTTTGCCAGTGCCGCCCGGCTCGCCCACGCCGGCTGGGCGGTCAAGGTGAAGGGGGAGCCCCTGGCACTCTACAACTTTAGCGGCATGGGCAGGCAGGATCTCGACATCAACAGCCATGGCTGGCCGGTGGGCACCAAGGAGGTCAGGGGCCCGATACCGTCTTCCCCGGTGGCGACAGCGATCAGATCTCCGTCAGCAGCCGGGACGACTGCGAGAGCCTGTTTGGCGCCCTGCTCGATACCGATCTGACGGTGGCCGATGAGTTGCACCAGGATTCAGACAGTGACTACATCTCCCGGCTCATCCCGGCAGACGCTCAGGCTGACGGCGCCCTTCGTCACGACAACTGCCGCTATACCCTGCGCAGCTCCGTGGGCCGCTTCCCGGCATACCCCGACGGGCTCTCGTTCGACTACAACAGCGTCACTGGCGCCGTGACTCGCCAGTTCCAGTGAGGTCGTCGCCCTTCTCCGGGCGCTTCTCGTCTTCATCATGTCGTACCGGCGCGCAGCAGCGCCGGTTCTCCGGTGTGAGTCCCCACTCCTGGCACCAGGCATCGTAGCGAGCCAGCCAACGCAGCAATATCCCCTTCATGGGCGCCTCCTTGTCTCGATGGTTTCCCCACAAGCCTGCCCCAATCCAACTCCCCAGACCAGCATCTCGGGGCCAGCGGCGTCATGGCCTGTCCAGCGGCAGCAGCAGCCCCATGGAAATCTCGTCCACATAGCCCTCGTCCAGCCGATAGGCCTGCCGTCTCACCCCTTCCTCCACAAACCCGCACTTGCGATACAAGGCGTGGGCCACCTCGTTGTGGGCCATCACTCCCAGCTCCAGCCGGTGGATACCGAGATCCCTCGCGGTCGCGATCAGGGTACGCAGCAACCGTTCCCCCCATCCCTGCCCGCGCGCCCCCGAACGCAGCCCCATCACCACCAGGGCGCAGTGGCGGTTGCGTGCCAGGCCGCCACCAAGGAGCGCGGCAAACCCTTGCACCTCCCCCGCCAGCTCCAGCAGCCACATGGCCTGATTGGGGGCCGCGACCATGGCCTCGAGCCGCCTGCGCTGCCCCGCTATGTCCGAGGGGCGCTCTCCCGCTTCATACAGCATGAAGCGGGTCTCCCTGTCCAGTTGCCCGAAGAAGCTGTCCAGCACCGCCGCATCCTCCACCCCTGCCATACGAATCATCACGCCGACCTCCCTGCCTGGTGGTTCTGCCGACCACGACCATAAAAAAAACGACTCCCTCAGGAGTCGTTTTTATCAGAGCCATCTGGCTAACGCCACGCCCTCGGCCCGATCAGGCTTTCGCTGGCAGGCTCAGGCAGGCGACCGCTTCCACCTGCATCGTGCGAGGGGAAGATCCCGAGCGACGATCAGGCCTTCGCTGGCAGGCTCAGGCGAGCAACGGCTTCCACGTGCATGGAGTGCGGGAACATGTCCACCGGCTGCACCTCGTCCAGCACGAAGCCCTGCTTGACCAGCCAGGCGAGATCCCGGGCCAGGGTCTGGGGGTTGCAGGAGACATAGACCAGACGGCGCGGCGCCATGGCCACCAGGGTCTGCAATACCGCCTTGTCACAGCCCTTGCGGGGCGGATCCATCACCACCACGTCGGCACTCACCCCGTCGGCATGCAGGGCAGGCATCAGCTGCTCCGCCTTGCCCACGTGGAACTCGGTCTGCTCGATGCCGTTGAGGGCCGCATTGCGACGGGCGTCGCTGATGGCGCTCTCCACCGACTCAATCCCCACCACCTTGGCGGCCTTGCCTGCCAGGAACAGGGAGATGGTGCCGATGCCGCAATAGATGTCGAACACCGTCTCGCTGCCGGTCAGCTCGCAATACTCCAGCGCCTTGGAGTAGAGCACGTCGGTCTGGCTCGGGTTGTTCTGGAAGAAGGAGAGGGGCGAGATCTCGAATTCGAGCTCGTGGATCTTGTCGCGGATCACCCCGCTGCCCAGCAGCACCCGGTTCTTGTCACCCAGGATGCGGTTGGTGCGCGCCTCGTTGATGTTCTGCACCAGAGTAGTGACCGGCAGATCCGCCAGGGCCGCCAGCAGCTCGGCTTCGAACGGCAGCGCTTCGCCCAGGGTCACCAGCACCACCATCAGCTCGCCGCTCTTGAAGCCCTTGCGGGTCATCAGGTTGCGCACGCAGCCGGTGTGGGCCACCTCGTCATAGGCCGCGATGTCGTGCTCGCGCATCCAGTTGCGTACCCGGGCATTGAGCTCCACGTGCAGGGAGTCCTGCACCGCGCAATCATCGGCGGTGATGAGGTCATGGGAGTGCTTGCGGTAGAAGCCGATCTCGGCGCCCGCCTCGCTGCCACGCACCGCGTACTGGGCCTTGTTGCGGTAGGCAAACGGCGTCTCCATGCCGAGGATGGGGTTGACCACGGCCTCACCCAGCCCGACCTGCTCCAGTGCGCTCTGCACCAGGCTCTGCTTGAGGGCAAGCTGGGCCGGATAGGCCAGCGGGCGCACCTGGCAGCCACCACATTCGGTGTTGGGGCAAAAATCGGCCACCCGATCGGCAGAGGGCTGGGTCAACTCGACCAGCTTGCCGTGCAGGTAGTTCGGTTTGACCTCGGTCAACTCGACCAGCGCCTGCTCACCGGGCAGCAGACCCTCGACAAACAGGGGGCGATCGAACAGGCGACCCTTGCCATCCCCCTTGTCGGTCAGTTCCAGAATATCGATCTGATGTTGGTGTCCCACTAACGGCATGAGCGGCTCCGAAGGCATGAAAGAGAGGGTGACGACGGGGCAGACCCGGCGACCCCGAATAAAGGGTGGCAGAGTTTAGCGGAGATCCGCCCAAAATGCAGGCATAAAAGACCCCGCAAACACAAATAGCGACCCCGGCCACCAGCGGCCCGGTCCGGGCAGCCTGGCCACCTCGCCCCAATAAAAAAACCGCCGGGCGGGGCCGGCGGTATGACATTCATGGCAGCAGGATCAATGGCTGTAGGCTTTCTCGCCGTGGCTGGTCACGTCCAGCCCTTCGCGCTCGGCATCTTCCTTCACCCGCAGACCGATCAGCAGGTCCACCAGCTTGTAGGCCACGGCCGAGACCAGGGCGGTCCAGACCACGGTCACCCCCACGCCGATGACCTGTACCTTGACCTGGGCCAGGATGGAGTACCCCTCGGCCACCTGGTTGGTCACATAGTCCCACACCCCGGTGCCGCCCAGATCCGGGCTGGCGAACACCCCGGTCAGCACGGCACCCAGGATCCCGCACACCCCGTGCAGGCCGAACACGTCCAGGCTGTCATCGGCCCCCAGCAGACGCTTGAGACCGTGCACGCCCCACAGACCAGCCACACCGCTGAGCAGGCCGATGATGAGGGCGCCCCCCACACCGACGAAACCGGCGGCAGGGGTGATGGCGACCAGACCCGCCACCGCACCGGAGACAGCGCCAAGCAGGGAGGGACGGCCCTTCATCGCCCACTCGGCGAAGGTCCAGGAGAGGGCGGCAGCGGCCGGTGCGATCCAGGTGTTGGCGAAGGCCAGGGCCGCCGTGCCGTTGGCTTCGAGGGAGGAGCCAGCGTTGAAGCCGAACCAGCCGAACCACAGCAGGGCGGCACCGATCATGGTCATGGTCAGGCTGTGGGGGGTCATGGGGTCACGGCCATAGCCAACCCGTTTGCCCACCATGAAGGCCCCTACCAGACCGGCCACCGCGGCGTTGATGTGCACCACGGTGCCGCCGGCGAAGTCCAGAGCGCCGTGCTGGAACAGATAGCCTGCGGTGGCACCGGCCGCTTCGGCGGCGGCCGCATCCGTGTAGGCATCCGGACCCGCCCAGTACCACACCATGTGCGCCATCGGGATATAGGCGAAGGTGAACCAGATCACCGCGAACAGCAGCACCGCCGAGAACTTCATCCGCTCGGCAAAGCCGCCGACGATGAGCCCGCAGGTGATGGCGGCAAAGGCGCCCTGGAACACCACGTAGATGAACTCGCTGATCCCGACCCCCTTGCTGAAGGTGGCGGCGATGGAATCCGGCGTCACCCCCATCAACAGCACCTTGTCGAAGGAGCCGTAGAAGGCGCCGCCCTCGGTGAAGGCCAGGGAGTAGCCGTAGACCACCCAGAGGACGGTGATGAGGCAGAACAGGGTGAACACCTGCATCAGCACGCTCAGCATATTCTTGGCGCGCACCAGGCCGCCGTAGAAGAGGGCGAGGCCCGGCACGGACATCAGGATCACCAGGGCCGCCGCCACCATCAGCCAGGTATTGTCCCCCTTGTTGATGGTCACGGTCGCGGCCGCCTGTACCACATCGGCCTGCGCGGCCACCTCTTCGGCCCAGCCCGGGGCGGCCATGGTGGCGGCCAGCGCCAGCAGGCCAGTCATTACGAGTCTCTTGAACATACAGCCCTCTCCTTGTCGTCCCGGCATCCGGGTCCATTTCCTGATATGCATTTCCAACCTGGCCACCTGCCCACCGCACCTGTGTGGCTCACGGAGACATCATGGCGACATAACATGGGGAAAGCATAAAGCAGGCCAAGAAAAATAATTCTTTTATTTCATGGAGTTATGTTTTTATCACATTCAACACGCACCATCTTGGCGCACGATGCCCGGTTACAGGGGGAAAATCGCACTTTGGCTGTGCATTGCCGGGAAAATGCACCAGGATGACCCAACCACCTCACAATGACGGGGCGAACCCGTGGTGATGTCACCCTGGCAGGCTTACCTATCCCGCTAAGGTATTTATGAAATAAATGAAATGGGCCATACCATGGTGAAATCAAATGAGGCTGACGGCCAATATCCCCCCATCCGAGGGGCACAAGCACTTTAAGAGTGCAAACGCGCGCCATTCGTCTGGCCTGCCCCGAAATGCCCGGTCATACTGGCAAGCCATCCTCCCCTGTTCCCAGCGCCGCGAGGAGCCCATGCCCAATCTCAACGTGACCGAAATCAAGGCCTTCGTGCCTGCCCGGGATTTCACACTGTCAAAGCAGTTCTATCAGGATCTCGGCTTTACCCTGGCCTCCGATGGCGACGGCGTGGCCTATTTTCATCTCGGCAACGCAAGCTTCCTGCTGCAGGATGGCAACCCCCCGGGGCTGGCCGAGCAGCTCATGATGCACCTCCTGGTGGAGGACGTGGCCGCCTGGCAGGAGCAGGTGACAACGAGCCAGCTTGCCCGCCGCTATGGCGTCAGGGTCACGGAGCTCGTCACCCAGCCGTGGCGCATGAAGGAGTTCTGTCTGTACGACCCCTCAGGCGTGCTGTGGCGCATCGCGCAGAACATCGACTGAGGGGATGGCAGTCCGAGAGGTTGATGGCCCGAGAGCCTGTGGGTCTGAAGGTCTGAGAGTCTGAGGGTCTGAGGGTCTGAGGGTCTGAGGGTCTGTGGGTCTGTGGGTCTGTGGGTCTGTGGGTCTATGGGTCTGTGGGTCTGTGGGTCTGTGGGTCTGTGGGTCTGTGGGTACACCTCTTCGCACCGCCCGGAAAAACAAAAGGCCATCCGCGAGGATGGCCTTTTGTCATGGAATCTGATGGTGCCCGGGGTCGGACTCGAACCGACACGTATTGCTACGGCGGATTTTGAATCCGCTGCGTCTACCGATTTCGCCACCCGGGCAGCTGCGAGGGATTATACGAATGGCGCTTGGCCATGCAAGGTGTTTTTCTTGCGCCCACCGTTGTTTGCTCATTTATTCAACGCCTTGCCGATGCCAGGCCAGTTACATAGAATGCCCGCATCATATTAATGGAATAATCATCATGGCCAAGCGCAAGACCCCCTCCCCTCTCCAGCCTGCTCCCCGGCATCCCTCCGCCGGTCTGCTGCGCCGCCTCGGCGCCCTGCTCTATGACTATCTGGTGGTGATTGCCCTGCTGATCATCGCCGGCTTCATCGGCATGGGGGTGGCCCACCTGCTGCTGGCCACCGGCATGGCGCACGTTCCCGAGGGCAAGGATGCCGCCTGGCTGCTCACCAGCCCCCTCTACAGCGCCTGGCTGGCCTTCGTCATCTGCGGTTTCTACACCTGGTTCTGGGTCCGCGCCGGCCAGACCATCGGCATGCGGGCCTGGCGCCTGCGCATCCAGAACCTGGACGGCAGCAACATTCGCGTCACCCAGGCCCTGATCCGGCTCGCCACCTCGGCCTTTGGCCTGGGTAACCTGCTGTGTGTGTTCAATCGCGCCCGCCCCCGCGCCTTCCAGGACATCTGGGCCGAGTGCGAGGTGGTGGTGCTCGGCAAGGCGGAAAACCTGGAGCAGCTCAATCGCTGATCCCAAGACGGCAACGAAAAGGGCACCCCGAGGTGCCCTTTTTGTTGACCAGAACTGACGGCTTGCAGCCCAGAACCTTGACGGAAACGGTGCATCGAGAGCAATGGCCGCCTGTTGTCAGCAGCCCGCCGCCCTTCAGGCCGCTACTGCTTGCGGCTCAGGATATAGAAGGAGATGCCGCCAAACAGCAGGCTGGGTGCGATGGCCGCGAGGATGGGCGGGACCGCATAGACCAGGCTGACCGGGCCGAACACCCTGTCGCTCACATAGACCGCGAAGCCGGTCATGATCCCCATCAGCATCCGCGCCCCCATGCTCACCGAGCGCAGCGGGCCGAAGATGAAGGAGGAGGCGAGCAGTATCATGGCCACCACGGAGAGCGGTGAGAGCAGCTTGCGCCACATCTCCAGCTTGTAGCGTCCGGCATCCTGCTTGTTGGCATCCAGATAACCGATGTAGTCCCGCAGCCCCGAGATGGGCAGGTTCTCGGGATCGATGCTGACCACCCCGAGCTGCTTGGGGGTCAGCTCGGATTGCCAGGCCATCTGGGCATGCTGTTCGTCCTGGATCCGGGTGGGATCGTCAAACCGGGTGATGTGCACCTGTTTCAGCAGCCAGTGGTGATCCTCGAACACCCCCTCCTTCGCCTGCACCACGTCGATCAGGTTGCGGGACGGAGTGAAGCGGTAGAGGGTGATGCCGGTCAGGGCGCCATCGTTGCGCACCCCGTTGATGTTGACGAAGTTGTTGCCATCCCGTGCCCAGACCCCGTAGGCCGAGACCGTGAGCCGCCCTTCCGACATGGCCCCCGCCTTGATGTCATCCGCCATCCGCTTGGCGGCCGGTGCGACGTACTCGCCCATCAGCCCCACCAGCAGCATCAGGGGAATGGCGGTCTTGAGCGCCGCCATGACGATGCTGATCTTGGAGCGTCCCGCCGCCTGCATCACCACCAGCTCGGAGCTGGTCGCGAGCTGGCCCAGACCGATGAGGCCACCGAGCAGGGCCGCCAGGGGGAAGAAGAGCACCGCCTCCTTGGGCATGGAGAGCAGCACGTAGTAGAGGGCGTTGAGCATGTCGTAGTTGCCTTCCCCGACCGCCTTCAACTGCTCCACGTACTTGATGAGCGCGGCGAGCCCGACCAGGGTCAGCTCGCACAGCAGGATCGACATGAAGATGACCCTGCCTATGTATCTATCGAGAATGCCGAACATCAGCAGAGACTCCCAGGTTGCAGCATCATGCTGACTTTCTCTTGAACAATTGCCCTTTGACCCCGTTCCACCAGCTGGTGCCATGCAGGTTGAGAGGCAACCCTATCAGCAGCAGATAGATCAGGGGCACCAGGAACATCCCGGGCCAGTGGGGCAGACGCCCGCTGTCGATGGCCGACCGGGCGGCACTGAGCAGCAGGAAATAGGAGAGATAGAGCAGGATGGCCGGCAGCAGCTTGGCGTAACGCCCCTGACGGGGATTGACCCGCGCCATCGGCACCACCAGGAAGGTGAGCACCAGGATGGAGAGGGGCAGCGACAGGCGCCACTGCAATTCGGCCATCAGCTGATTGTCCTGGGTGCCGAGCAATGCCAGGGTCGGCTTGGCCGCCGCCTTGCGGTTGGATCGCTCCATCTCCTGCTGGCGGATCACCAAGCTGTATTCACGGAACTCCGAGACCTGGAACTGCTTGCCGGTGAAATGCCCCTCGTAGCGCGAGCCATCCTTCAGGGTCAGCCACTGCAAGCCATTGCTGTCGGCGGTCACCTGCCCCTCGTTGGCCACCACCACTGACGGGGGTGAGCCACCCTCGGCCCGTTGCAGCACGAAGATTTTCTGCAACTCCGACCCCTTGTCGTTCAGATCCTGGATGTAGGCCACCAGGCGCCCCTTGTCGAGCTCCATGAAGCGGCCGGCCTGCAGGAAAGAGATACCGGGATCGGCCTTGAACTCGTCGATCACCTGGTACTCCCGCTCCTTGGCCTGGGGGGCGATCCAGCCGGTGTTGAACGCCGCGACGGCGGCGGTCAGCAAGGCCAGCACCAGGGCGCTGCCCATGATGAAACGGTGACTGAAACCCACCGCGTGCATCACCGTCATCTCGCTTTCCGCGTACAAACGGCCGTGAGCAAACAGAATGGCTAAAAACAGACTGATAGGCAGCATCAACAACGCCATATTCGGCAGGTTGAGCAGCAGGAGGGTGGATACCAGGCGCGTCGGCACCTCACCATCGGCGGCATCGCCAATGATCTGGATAAATTGCTGGCTGACGAAGATAAGCAGCAGCACGAACAGCACCGCCAGCTGGGTTTTCAGGGTCTCCCTGAACAAATATCGGAAAACGATCACAGTCATTCCCAAGTAAACTTGTGTTTTTAGTCGAATGCCTGAAAAATAGGGCCCTATATTGGATTTTTACCAGTTTGAACTGCGGAGCCTGTGACTGTTCGCTCCGCCTCTGATACCCCAACAAGCACCGCATTATTCAATAAATGGTGCCTTTTGTCTTTAGGATGTAGGAGATTCCATGGAGTTCAGTGTAAAGAGTGGCAGTCCTGAGAAGCAACGCAGTGCCTGCGTCGTGGTCGGCGTTTTTGAGCCCCGCCGCCTCTCTCCGGTTGCCGAACAGCTGGACAAGATCAGCGACGGCTACCTCAGCTCGCTGCTGCGCCGTGGCGACCTGGAAGGGAAACCGGGCCAGATGCTGCTGCTGCATCAAGTACCGGGCGTGCTCAGCGAGCGCGTACTGCTGGTCGGGTGCGGCAAGGAGCGCGAACTCGACGAGCGCCAGTACAAGCAGATCATCAACAAGACCATCACCACCCTGAACGAAACCGGCTCCATGGAAGCGGTCTGCTTCCTGACCGAGCTGCACGTCAAGGGTCGGGATACCTACTGGAAGGTGCGTCAGGCGGTGGAAACCACCAAGGCAGGCCTCTACAGCTTCGATCAGTTCAAGACCAACAAGGCCGAACCGCGCCGTCCGTTGCGCAAGCTGGTCTTCAACGTGCCGACGCGTCGGGAACTGACCATAGGCGAGCGCGCCATCAACCACGGCCTGGCCGTGGCGAAAGGGGTGCGCATCTGCCGCGACGTGGCGAACATGCCGCCCAACGTCTGCAATCCCGCCTACCTCGCCTCCCAGGCCCGCCGTCTGGCGGATGCCTATGACAACATCACCACCAGGGTGGTGGGGGAGCAGGAGATGGCCGAGCTCGGCATGAACTCCTACCTCGCAGTGGCCCGCGGCTCCGAGAACGAAGCCATGATGGCCATCATCGAGTACAAGGGCAACGCCGACGCCAAGCCCATCGTGCTGGTGGGCAAGGGGCTGACCTTCGACTCCGGCGGCATCTCCATCAAGCCGGCAGACGGCATGGACGAGATGAAGTACGACATGGGTGGCGCCGCCTCCGTGCTCGGCACCATGCACGCCCTGGCCCAGTTGCAGCTGCCCATCAACGTCATCGGTGTGCTGGCGGGCTGCGAGAACATGCCGGGGGGCAACGCCTACCGCCCCGGTGACATCCTCACTACCATGTCCGGCCAGACCGTCGAGGTGCTCAACACCGACGCCGAAGGCCGCCTGGTGCTGTGCGATGCCCTCACCTATGTGGACCGCTACGATCCCGAGACCGTGATCGACGTGGCGACCCTGACCGGTGCCTGCATCATCGCCCTTGGCCACCATACCTCTGGCCTCTTGGCGAACCACAACCCCCTGGCCCACGAGCTGCTCAACGCCTCCGAACAGGCCGGCGATCGCGCCTGGCGTCTGCCCCTGTTCGACGAGTATCAGGAGCAGCTGGAAAGCCCGTTCGCGGACATGGCCAACATCGGTGGCCGTCCGGCCGGTACCATCACCGCCGCCGCCTTCCTGTCGCGCTTCACCAAGAAGTACAACTGGGCCCACCTGGATATCGCAGGGACCGCCTGGAAGAGCGGCAAGGAAAAGGGCTCCACCGGCCGTCCTGTGCCCCTGCTGACCCAGTTCCTGCTCAACCGGGCCGGCGTGGCGGACGTCGAAGACAAGGAGTGATCCCCTTCCCCATCGACTCGAAGAGCGATGCGAGAAGGCGTTACCCTGTATCACAAGGAAGAGGCCTGCCTCTTCCTTGTTTCATTGAGAGAATCCGGGAAGTCCGTGCCAGACGCGGCTCCCGAAGACGGCCAATCGCTGTCCGTCACAGCCAAACGGGACCGACCTGATGAGCCAAGTGACCTTTTACCTGATGAGCCAGCCCGATGATGCAGATGCCTCCGCCGTCGAGCGCCTCGCCTGCCAGCTTGCGGCCGATGGCTGGAGCGCAGGCCACCTCTATCTGCTGTGCGAGGACGAGGCCCAGGCCCTGCGTCTGGACGAGTTGTTGTGGCAGTTGCCGCCCGATCGCTTCGTGCCGCACCAGTTGCAGGGGGAGAGCGGTCAGGCACCGGTGGAGATAGGCCATCAGCCGCCACGGCGGCGCTATGCCTGCCTCATCAACCTGGCCCGGCAGACACCTTTGTTTGCAGGACACTTCGCTCAAGTGGTAGATTTTGTCCCCACTGACGAAACGCAAAAGCAGCAAGCCCGCGAGCGCTACAAGCACTATCGCCAGGCGGGCCATACCCTCGAGATGAGGGATCAGCCCGTCCTTGCCGCACCGGATCCGGCGCAGCCCTGACTGTGCCACCCTCGATCCACGACGAATCAACACCAGACTCCATCCATCCAGAATACGGCGAGACCATGGAAAAGACTTTTAATCACAACGCCATCGAACAGGCGCTCTACCAGCACTGGGAAGCCCAGGGTTACTTCAAGCCCCACGGCGACACCAGCAAAGACTCCTTCTGCATCATGATCCCGCCGCCGAACGTCACCGGCAGCCTGCACATGGGTCACGCCTTCCAGCAGACCCTGATGGATACCCTGATCCGCTACAACCGCATGCAGGGCAAGAACACCCTGTGGCAGGCGGGTACCGACCACGCCGGTATCGCCACCCAGATGGTGGTTGAGCGCAAGATCGCCGCAGAAGAGGGCAAGACTCGCCACGATTACGGCCGCGAAGCCTTCATCGACAAGATCTGGCAGTGGAAGGAAGAGTCCGGTGGCACCATCACCCGTCAGATGCGCCGTCTGGGTGACTCCGTGGATTGGGAGCGCGAGCGCTTCACCATGGATGAGGGTCTCTCCGCCGCCGTCCAGGAAGTGTTCGTGCGCCTGTACGAAGACGGCCTGATGTACCGCGGCAAGCGTCTGGTGAACTGGGATCCCAAGCTCAACACCGCCATCTCCGACCTGGAAGTGGAAAACCGCGAGATCAAGGGCCACATGTGGCACCTTCGCTACCCGCTGGCCAACGGCGCCAAGACCGCCGAAGGCCAGGATCACCTGATCGTCGCCACCACCCGTCCGGAAACCATGCTGGGTGATACCGCCGTGGCCGTGAACCCGGAAGACCCCCGCTACAAGGCGCTGATCGGCCAGCACATCCTGCTGCCGCTGGTGAACCGTCTGATACCCATCGTTGCCGACGAACACGCCGACATGGAAAAGGGCACCGGCTGCGTGAAAATCACCCCGGCCCACGACTTCAACGACAACGAAGTGGGCAAGCGCCACAACCTGCCGATGATCAACATCTTCACCCTGGACGCCCACGTGCGTGCCGAGGCCGAAGTGGTCGATACCAATGGCAACCCGAGCACCGCCTATGACGCCGCCCTGCCGACCGAGTTCGCCGGGATGGAGCGCTTCGCCGCCCGCAAGGCCATCGTCGCCAAGCTGGACGAGCTGGGCCTCCTGGCCGAGATCAAGGATCATGTGCTGCAACAGCCTTACGGCGATCGCGGCGGCGTGCCCATCGAGCCCATGCTGACCGACCAGTGGTACGTCCGCGTGGCCCCCATGGCCAAGACCGCCATCGAGGCGGTGGAAGATGGCCGCATCCAGTTCGTGCCGAAGCAGTACGAAAACATGTACTTCTCCTGGATGCGCGACATTCAGGACTGGTGCGTCTCCCGTCAGCTGTGGTGGGGTCACCGCATCCCGGCCTGGTATGACGATGCCGGCAACGTCTACGTGGGCCGCAACGAAGAGGAAGTGCGCGCCAAGCACAGCATCCCGTCCGTGACCGTGCTGCGTCAGGACGAAGACGTGCTCGACACCTGGTTCAGCTCCGCTCTGTGGACCTTCTCCACCCTGGGCTGGCCGAACAACACCGAGGCGCTCAAGACCTTCCACCCGACCGACGTGCTGATGAGCGGCTTCGACATCATCTTCTTCTGGATTGCCCGGATGATCATGATGACCATGCACTTCATCAAGGACGAAAACGGCCAGCCGCAAGTCCCGTTCAAGACCGTCTACATCACTGGCCTCATCCGTGACGAAGAAGGCCAGAAGATGTCCAAGTCCAAGGGCAACGTGCTGGATCCGCTCGACATGATCGACGGCATCTCGCTGGAAGATCTGCTGGAGAAGCGCACCGGCAACATGATGCAGCCGCAGATGGCCGAGAAGATCGGCAAGCGCACCGCCAAGCAGTTCCCGGAAGGGATCGAGGCCCACGGCACCGACGCCCTGCGCTTCACCCTGGCGGCGCTGGCCTCTACCGGTCGTGACATCAACTGGGACATGAAGCGCCTGGATGGCTACAACAACTTCTGCAACAAGCTGTGGAACGCCTCCCGCTATGTGCTGATGAACACCGAAGATCAGGATTGCGGCTTTGCCGGTGGCGAGATGCAGTTCAGCCTGGCGGATCGCTGGATCCAGTCCCAGCTGCAAGTGGCCATCCGAGACTTCCGCACCGCCCTCGATACCTACCGCTTCGACATCGCTGCAGGCGTCTTGTACGAATTTATCTGGAACCAGTTCTGTGACTGGTATCTGGAGCTGACCAAGCCGGTACTGACCAAGGGCTCCGAGGCCGAGCAGCGCGCTGCCCGCCACACCCTCGTCAGTGTCCTCGAGACCCTGCTGCGCCTGGCACACCCGATCATCCCGTTCATCACCGAAACCATCTGGAAATCGGTCGCCCCGCTGGCCGGCGTACACGCCGACACCATCATGATTCAGGCTTTCCCGGAATTCGACGCAGCCAAGCTGGACGACGCCGCGATGGCGGATCAGGAGTGGGTGAAGGAGTTCATCGTCAGCATCCGCAACATCCGCGCCGAGATGAACGTGGCCCCGAGCGTGCCCCTCAACGTGCTGCTCCAGTGCGATGCCAAGGATGCCCAGCGCGCCGCTGACAACGAGGCCTTCCTCAAGTCGCTGGCCCGTCTGGAATCCATCCGCGTACTGGCGGCCGGTGAAACCGCCCCGCTGTCGGTCAAGAAATTGATCGGTGCCACCGAGCTGATGATCCCGATGGCCGGTCTCATCGACAAGGAAGCCGAGCTGGCCCGTCTGGCCAAAGAGGTGGCCCGTCTGGTGGGCGAGTGCGGCCGCATCGAAGGCAAGCTCGGCAACGAAGCCTTCGTCGCCAAGGCGCCGGAAGCGGTCATCATCAAGGAGCGCGAGAAGCTGGAAGATTACCGTCTCCAGCTGACCAAGCTGGAAGCCCAGCAGGCCGAGATCGCCGCGCTCTAAGCCACAGCGCAACATGACAAGCCCCCGTTTATCGGGGGCTTTTTCATGTCAGGGGTTCAGTTCTCCCTCTCCTGCCCCGCAGTTTTATCCCTCCCGCCGGGACGATATTCAAAAATTCACGAGCCAAATCACCTCCTTTCACAAGCACAGAGCCCGCAAATTCATTACACTGCCAGCGGTCTTTTCTATCGGGAGTGCTGCTGCAGTATGGAAATATTGATCCTGTTTGGATTGATTTTGCTCAATGGCGTCTTCGCCATGTCGGAAATCGCCATCGTGACGGCACGCAAGGCACGCCTCGCCAAAATGGCGAGCGAAGGGAGCCGCTCCGCCGCCATCGCCCTCAAGCTCGGGGAAGATCCGACCCATTTCCTCTCCGCCGTGCAGATCGGCATCACCAGCATCGGTCTGCTCAACGGTATCTATGGCGAGTCCCTGCTGGCCCAGCCCTTCGCCCTCTGGCTGCAGGAGTGGGGGCTCTCCCCCAAGAGCAGCAGCCTGCTCGCCACCGTCATCGTAGTCGTGCTGGTCACCTATCTCTCCATCGTGGTAGGGGAGCTCGTGCCCAAACGCCTCGGACAGCTCAGCGCCGAGCGCATCGCCTGTCTGGTAGCCCGCCCCATGCTCTGGCTGGCGACCCTGACCCGTCCCTTCGTCTGGTTGCTCTCCGCCTCCACCAACGCCAGCCTGCGGCTGCTGCGGGTCGATCAGCGCAGCAGCAACAACGTCACTCAGGAGGAGATCCACGCCATGCTGGTGGAGGGCTCCGAAGCGGGGGTGATCGAGGACCATGAGCACACTATGTTGCGCAACGTGTTCCGCCTCGACGAACGCAGCCTGGCCTCCCTGATGGTGCCGCGCAGCGACATCCGCTATCTGGACCTGTCACTGCCGCTGGAAGTGAACCTCCAACGTCTGGTGGAGTATCGCCACAGCTTCTTCCCTGTCTGTGACGGCAGCCTGTCGGATCTCGTCGGCATCCTCAACGTCAGCAAGGTGCTGCACGCCTACATCAAGGGAGAACCCATCGATCTGGCGGCGCTGACCCAGGACGGCAGCCTGCTGCCGGAGACCCTCAACGGCCTGGAGCTGCTCAACCACTTCCGTACCCACTCCGAGCACATGGTGCTGGTGGTGGACGAATATGGCGAGCTGCAGGGGCTGGTCACCCAGCAGGATCTGCTGGAAACCCTGGCCGGCGACTTCCAGCAGGAAGATGGGGAGGACAACTGGGCCTTCCAGCGCGCCGACGGCAGCTGGCTGCTCGACGGCCTCATTCCACTGCCAGAATTGAAGGACTGTCTGGAGCTGGTTCGTCTGCCGGAAGAAGAAAAACATCACTATCACACCCTTGGAGGGCTTATCATGCTGCTCCTTGGCCGCCTTCCCCAGACCGGAGACCTGGTCACCCTGGAACAGTGGCAACTGGAAATCGTGGATATGGACGGCCTGCGCATCGACAAGGTACTTGCCATGCCCTTGACCGACCAACCCAGCTAACCTGCGGAGTTTGCATGTATGGAGCAGTTTTACCACCTGGCTCACGCCTTTATGCATCAGGATCTGGCGACACTCTCTGATCCCAAGATGGTCTTCATGGTCTATGTCGTCCTGCTGACCTTCCTAGTGCTCGAGAATGGCTTTATCCCCACCGCCTTCCTGCCAGGGGATACCCTGCTGATCCTGACCGGCGTGCTGATCTATCAGGGGGTGTTGCCGATGGCAGTGGTCCCGCTGCTGATCATGGCGACCTTCGTCGGTACCTGGCTTGGCTACATGCAGGGGCGTTTCCTCGGCCACACCCGGATGTATCACAGGCTGATGTCCCATCTCGATGACAAGCACAAGGAGAAGGTGCACTACCTGCTCAACAAGTACGGCATCATCACCCTGATCACCGCCCGCTACATCGCCTTCGTGCGTACCGCCTACCCCTATATCGTCGGCGCCAACGAGATCCCCCAGGGGCGCTTCCTGGTGGTCAACCTGATCAGCTCCATCATGTGGATCTGCCCCCTGGTCGGGCTGGGTTACTACCTGAGCCACACCAAGCTGGCCGCGCAGTATGAGTCCCAATTTCTCAGCGTCATTATCTACCTGCCGGTCGTACTGCTGGTGGGCGGCCTCATCGCTCTGGTCTGGCGCTGGTGGAGCAGACGCAAGCCCGGCGTCTCCAGAGAGTGAGACAAACCACAGGGTCGCCCACAGGCGCAATGCTGTTCACTTAAGCGGAGCCGCATTGCGATTTACCGGAAAACGGGTCTTTGATATCTTCACCGCCCTGGGTCTCGATGGCCTGGGGCGTTTTTCTATGAACATGACGCCTATGCAGCCCCGTAACTCCGCCAACCTC
>NZ_JAGKRH010000231.1:0-1422 GCF_017939245.1 Aeromonas sp. PrichA-15
GGTGGGCATTCCCGCGGAATGCATGGTGTTTTTGCTCATGGGGGGAGCGTATCTAAGGAGCAGGATCAAGCAAGCAGGAAAGTGGGATCAAGAGACGATCGTCTCATTTTTCCTGTGTCAATACTGTTCCGGTGAATACTTACCTTCTATAGGCATCGCAATGAAAATGTACTGAGATATTCATCTAGTCCCGAGAATGCAGATGGGTTTGCAAATGACCTGATGGATACCATTGACGATTTCATAAAGCGGTTGCGTTCACCGAAGCATCAACTCCGACTCCGTAATCTAAGACGCTCAGAATCACGCAACCAAGAGAGCATCCAGATGTATGTAGACAGCCTATTCGAACATTACGCAAAGCTCCTCGTCGTTCGCATTGATACCTATTACAGCTCAGAGGTCACCCGTGATATTTCATTCGCACAAGCCATAGAGGATCGGGATCGATATCTAAGGCGGGTGAAGTATAAATTCGATGACCTGGTGGGTTACGTATGGAAACTTGAACATGGGGAGCGTAAGAGGTTTCATTTCCATTTAGCGTTTTTCTTTAATGGCGCCAAGGTGCAGAACGATATTCCATTAGGCATGAAATTAGGAGAGCTCTGGAAAGATATGGATAGACAGCCGAGGTGGTATCACAACTGCAATGCAGACCGTGCCAAGTACGAGCAATGGAAAAGTTACGGCATCGGGATGGTGCACTACAGCGATGTGGTTAAACGTCATCATCTCCTGCACAGCGCTCTTAATTACCTGCACAAATTCGATGAGGAACTGCTGGTGTTGATGCCAGTACGTATGAATAGCATGGGAAAGATGCAGTTACCAAAGCTCAGGGGTACAGGTGGTCGCCCACGACTCATATCAAATCCGAATTGAACCCAGCAGCTCGATTCAAAAAAATCTCAGTTATATATCATCTGCATGAACACACTCTGGGGCTGCCTTTGCAGTCCCTTTTTCATTGGAGATCTCCCATGGCTCACCTGATCGGCAACATGGCCTACATAGGCCAAACCCCTTGGCATGGCCTTGGCAATGTCTTCCCACCGCAGCAATCCCTCGATATCTGGCTGCAGGCTGCGGGGATGGATTGGACCATCGAGCAGAGCGACGTGATGTTTAACGTCGCCTCCGATGCACTGCATATCCGCCCCTACAGCGACAGCAAGGTACTTTATCGTTCGTTCCGATACCCTCGCCCCCCTGTCGGTGGTCTCAAGCCGCTACAACGTGGTACAGCCTCACGAGGTGCTGCACTTCTATCAAGACCTAAATAGCTGTTCCGAATAGTAGATCACCGGAGGAAGGGAACTCAGTCCAGTTTGTGCGATCTGATTAGTCGCTAAACAAAACAAGCCACACCCAAAGGACTGAGTTGATGCCTATCCTACCACCTCTGCCACGACCACAACG
>NZ_JAGKRH010000232.1:0-2243 GCF_017939245.1 Aeromonas sp. PrichA-15
TAATCGCAGCTTCAAGGATTACGACGACATCCTTGATGCCTGCACATCGGCCTGGAAGCACTTTATTGCCGATGTGGAGCGGGTGATGTCACTTTGTAGCCGAGATTGGATAAAACTGACCTAATGTTTAATCCGATTGGTATAACAGGGCACAAAAAAGCCCCCGGCTGTCGCAAGGGGCTCTTCATGGCATCAGAGGGCTCAGCGCCGCTGCCAGGTCTCGAAACAGTAGGGATGGGGGTTCTTCTCGTCAGGCTGATGTAACTCGCGCTCGATGCACGACCAGTCGTTCTCATCGAAGGCCGGGAAGCGGGTATCCCCTTCCACCGCCAGATCGATACGGGTCAGATAGAGCCTGTCGGCCCGTGGCAGCAGCTGGCCGTAGAGATGACCGCCCCCGATCACCATCAGCTCCGCGACGTCACTATCCGCCAGCAGGGCCAGTGCGGCCTCCACCGAGTCGATAACCTCCACGCCGTCGGCCCGGTAGTCGGGGTTGCGGCTGATCACCAGATTGCGACGGCCGGGCAGCGGTCGTCCGATGGATTCAAAGGTCTTGCGCCCCATCAGCACCGGCTTGCCCAGAGTGACCCGCTTGAAGTGGGCCAGATCCGCCGGCAGGTGCCAAGGCATCTGGTTGTCCAGCCCTATCACCCGATCGTGGGCCATGGCGGCAATCATGGAAATCATCATGGGGTCAACCTCTCGCACCGTCGTCAGATAATGGGGCGGTTACGGTACACGACCAGAGAGGGGATCGCCAAACCGAAACTCAGGGCCCCCACGATAAACAGCGCCTTGAGGCCGTTCTCCACCGCGCTCTGAAGCAGCTCCATGGTCACCCCGGAGATATTGAGCTCCACGATGGCGATCATGGTCTTGAACGCATAGCTGCCCGGGATCATGGGGATGATGGAGGCAACGCTGAACACAGGGCGCGGTGCCAGCAGGCGGCGCGACCAGTAGACACAGACAAAGCCGACCGTGGTCGCCGCTGCCAGGGTGGCCCACTCGATGGGCATGCCGTAGTGGATGAGCAGGGTACGCAGGCTGTGGGCCAACGCGCCCCCCATGGCGCAATATTTGAGCATCCGTGGCGGCACGTTGAACAGCATGGCAAAGCCCACCGCCGGAATGGCCGACCAGAAGGCATCCTTGGCCAGCAGCCAGAGCAGTTCCATCATACTTTCCACCCCCAGATACCGGTCACCGACATGGCGAGAATGATCCCTATGGCTGCGCTGATGGTCAGCAGTGTCGCCGTGCCCCAGCGGGCCAGCCCCATGTTGAAGTAACCCTTCACCATGTCGGAGACCGCATTGATGAGCGGGAACCCCGGCACCAGCAGCAACACGCTGGCGGCCATGGCGAGATAGGGTTGTTCGCCCCAGCCGAAGAAGGTGGCGCTGGAAGCGAGCAGGGTGGCGATAAACCCGGTGGCGGCAAAGTTGATGAGGGGGCTGTGGTGATGGCGGGCAATGAGCTGGCGCACCCGCATGGCGACCGAGGCCGAGCAGCAGGTCACCAGGAAGATGGGCCAGTCACCGCCAAACAGCAGGCAGAAGGCACCGCAGGAGAGCCCCACCATGGGCACCACCAGCCAGGGGTGATAGTGGAACGGCGTGATGGCCTCGAGGCGCTGACGTACCTCGCGCGCGCCGATAAGCGACTTTTCCGTCATGATGCAGATGCGCTGGATTTCGCACACCACCTGCATGTTGATGCCGTGCTCCCGCACCCGGCGGGTGGTGGTGACGCAACTGCCCTGGTAGAGGCTGGTGAGGACGATGGCGCTGGAAGAGATGGCCATCTCGACGCTCTCCAGCCCGAGCGCCATGCCCAGGCGGACCGTGGTCTGCTCGATGATGCGGCTCTCCGCCCCAAACTGGGCCAGCATCTGGCCCGCCTTGACGATGATCCGGGTGATCTCCGTCTGCTGCTCTCGCGACAGCACCCTTCCTGGTGTGATGCTTCTCATGATCCCTTTGAGTCATAGCAAGATGAAATGTGTCTGGATATTACCCCAAAATAAATACACCTTCATCCATCTCTATCGGACTGCGGGCACTGGTCACTATTATTCAGCCGCCCGGGGAATAAATAGCTGTTCCGAATAGTAGATCACCGGAGGAAGGGAACTCAGTCCAGTTTGTGCGATCTGATTAGTCGCTAAACAAAACAAGCCACACCCAAAGGACTGAGTTGATGCCTATCCTACCACCTCTGCCACGACCACAACGGCG
>NZ_JAGKRH010000233.1:0-293 GCF_017939245.1 Aeromonas sp. PrichA-15
GGCCTATGGCCGTGGTCAGGAGGCGGCCAAGCGGCTGCTGGGCGCCGAGTTTGACGGGGTGCTGGTGACCGACCAGTACGCCGGCTACCGGTTTATCGACGCCGACCAGCGGCAACTGTGCTGGGCCCACGTGGCCCGCAATCTCGTGGCCATCGCCGAGAGTAGCGAGCAGTGCAACCAGCCCATCGGTGCCCGGTTGGTCTTGCTGGCGGATGCGGTGTTTCGTACCCGGCACCGTTGGGAAAGCGGTGCGTTGAGCAAGCAGAAATACCTGCGCAGGCTCGCGCGTTACC
>NZ_JAGKRH010000234.1:0-428 GCF_017939245.1 Aeromonas sp. PrichA-15
AAAATTAAAAACGCGACCGTCAGCCAAGCAGCCGGGCACTGGTATATCTCCTTTCAGGTCGAGCAGGAGACGCTTGAGCCAATTCACCCCTCCGGCTCAATGGTCGGGCTAGATGCGGGGATCGCCAAGCTCGCAACCCTGTCAGATGGCACGGTGTTTGAGCCCGTCAACAGCTTCAAAACCAATCAGACCAAGCTGGCAAGGCTCCAACGCCAGTTGAGCAAAAAGGTAAAGTTCAGCAGCAACTGGAAGAAACAAAAAGCCAAGATCCAGCGGCTGCATTCACATATCGCCAATACCCGCCGCGATTACCTTCACAAGGTCACAACGACTATCAGCAAAAACCACGCGATGATCGTCATTGAGGATTTGAAGGTTGCCAGCATGTCAAAATCAGCAGCGGGCACGACCAGCCAGCCGGGGCGCAA
>NZ_JAGKRH010000235.1:0-1035 GCF_017939245.1 Aeromonas sp. PrichA-15
GTGTGCCATGTCATCGGCGACACGTTGGGCTAGGTGGGCCATTGAACTCGGTGGCGAGCTTGCCACTGTCAGGGTGATGTAGAGATCCATCACATCTCTCCCCAGGGTGCTTGCTCCCACAGTGACAGCCGGGTCAGCACGTCTTGTGCGAGAGCCTGTTGCAACTGCTGTAGTACCTTCACAAGCCGAGGTGCCTGCTCAGGGCTCCCGGTCCATTCGCTCGATTGGTACAGGGCGCAGCAGGTGAACTTGTAGAGGGCCACCAGCTCGCTATCGGTGAGTGGAGCCTGGTGGTAACGGTGGGCAGGTTTAAGCGGACTCAGCTTGGTAGAGCGGTGCTGAAGTGGTTGATGACGCCCCAGCTGATAGCGATGCCAGACTGCACGCCGGTTGGCGAGCATCATCAGTCGCACTAACCGATCTACCCGCCACGTCCAGGTACTGGTCGTGTCTGCTGGCGGCAGCCACCAGAGGGTGCGCAGTAGCTCCAGGGTGTAGTGCGGTGGCAACGGGCCATTGCAAAAGCGGTGTAACTGCACGGCAAAGGTCAGGTAGTCCTGGCGATCGATCATGAAGGCAGACATGGGCTAGCTCCTTGAAATGCAAAAGGCCACCTGCAGTGAGGTGGCCTTGTGGGTGATGGTGTTGGACCTGATGATCCGGATTGGCTAATCGCGCAGCTGATGTAGCAGCACATCAATGACCTCGATGCAGTCAGCCTGGGTGAGCTGGTAGCCGTTAGGCAGGTGGGCCACGATGGCGGGATCTGCCTGCATCTCGACGTTGTCTGCCAGCCAAAAGCGCAATTCGAGGAGGATATCGAGGGCGGTGAGGTGTGATGTGCCTGGGACCAAGTTCATAGCTGACCTCTCTCTTTCAGGGATACCACGCCCTCAGCACCGACCACCAGATGGTCAAGCAATCGCACATCGACCAGCGCCAAGGCTTCTTTGAGGGCCTGGGTAAAGACCCTGTCAGATTGACTGGGTTCCGGGTCACCGCTGGGGTGATTGTGCACCGCGATGATGGCCCCAC
>NZ_JAGKRH010000236.1:0-1719 GCF_017939245.1 Aeromonas sp. PrichA-15
CGCCGTTGTGGTCGTGGCAGAGGTGGTAGGATAGGCATCAACTCAGTCCTTTGGGTGTGGCTTGTTTTGTTTAGCGACTAATCAGATCGCACAAACTGGACTGAGTTCCCTTCCTCCGGTGATCTACTATTCGGAACAGCTATTTAACTGCTTGGTCTTACCAGGGAGAGCCTTCACAACGCCCAGTTTCGTGCCATCGGGGGTGGATACGTCCACGGAGTCAGTAGGCAATGCAGATATTTTCCATTCTACATAGACTACTCCATGCCCTGCTCTAAGATCGAAAGGCATTGGGGCATTAGGGAAGGTGCGAATAAGTCATATGGCACGAGAGCATTTACTGGTAACCCATTGATATTAAATGACTAAAATTTTCATTTTTTGTTCGTGGGATACTTGTTCGCACTTTCCCGAGCTGCTGAAACAAGCGGGCATAGATCCGAGTGAGCTGGTTGGCACTGCGGCTCCAGCGAAAGCTGATGGTTCAGCCAACAAAGCCAAACGCGCTCCCCGTCCTGCAAAATACAAGTACACCGAAGGCGGTCAGGAGAAGACATGGACTGGCCAGGGGCGCATGCCCAAGGCCATTGCAGACGCTGTTGCGGCTGGAAAAGCACTGGATGACTTCTTGATCTAATGCTGAGAGCCCATGCCTGCTCGGCGTGGGCCTTTAATTCTATCTGTAGTAGGAGCACCGTATGGGGAGGACATTGGAGGATATGATTTCATCCGAATCACCCGAGGTTGTCCAGAGAGCCAAGGCGCTGGCCGAAGAGCAACTGGTACGTCTCAGTGTGACCAAACTGCTTTCAAATCTCGGGCCTGGTGATGTTCCTGCAATAGATCCCGATGTTCTCGATAGTTTGTTATCACTCAAAAGATTAGTTGAGAGCCATGACTGTCGGTTAAGGAAGGTGCGAATAAGTCATATGGCACGAGAGCATTTACTGGTAACCCATTGATATTAAATGACTAAAATTTTCATTTTTGTTCGTGGGATACTTGTTCGCACTTTCCCTAGGGCTACTTGTGAAGGTAAGGCACCTTGGGCTAGGCGCTGGCGGGCAACACGTAGCCGCAAACGCACTAGGTAGGCATGGGGGGACAAGTTAAAAACTTGTTTGAACTGCCTATTTAAGCGAAAACGGTCGATTCCTGTATATAAGGCTAATTCATCCAGGCTGACATCTCTAGCCATCTGATCATGTAAAAAGTCACGAGCACGTAGGACTTGTTGCTGTGAATTGGAGCGCACAGAGCTCGGATGGAGCTGGACATGCTGTGCTAGGTGGGACATGAGTAAATCCAAGCTCAAATCGCGAGCCAAACGCCCTTCTCGACCGTGAATGGCTATGAATGCTTGTTGAATAGCACTTGCAAGTTGACGATCATCAGTCAGTGTATCACGGAAGGTAGCTTGGAGCTGTGAAACATCATTGCCACCTCGTGCTATCAAGGCGGTGTTGACCCATGGCTGTGGCAGATAGAGCATTGAATAGGTGAAACCTTGCTCTTCAGGTGCGTGACCATCATGTACGGCACCAGGCTCGATCAGTATGACTCGTCCCGGCTGACTAAATAGCTGTTCCGAATAGTAGATCACCGGAGGAAGGGAACTCAGTCCAGTTTGTGCGATCTGATTAGTCGCTAAACAAAACAAGCCACACCCAAAGGACTGAGTTGATGCCTATCCTACCACCTCTGCCACGACCACAACGG
>NZ_JAGKRH010000237.1:0-692 GCF_017939245.1 Aeromonas sp. PrichA-15
GGTATAACCTGGCCAGAAGGAGGCAATATCAATATGATGCACGGCGACAGCAGGGTGATGGTGGTGGTGTGTTTGGAGACAACCAGTTTACCAGCACCCTGTCTGTCAACTTCCACTTTCCCAGGATCCCGCGAAGAACCTTTTTTCTTGGCCGACGCCTTGCCTGGCAAACCGTCGAACGTGAGCCAGCTACTTTTAACACTAAGTAATTTCACACTCAAATAAAAGAACCAATTGAAGCCAATCTGGAAAGGTTAAATTTAACTCATTGATTTTTATTGGTTATTTTCATTCATAAAAATCCATTAAATCACGATAAAAACGCCTATAACAGACAGGATCACCACAGTATCGATGCACTTTCAGCACATTTCATTAATGATTAAAAGGCGTTAGCAGCAGGCGAAAAGAGAGGGTGGGGAGGATGGCCCCCATCGGAGCGATTAATGGCTTATTCATTACATAACTAATCATTTTAATGTCACGCATTCCGGATATTGCTTCAGGCACCTTCAGCCATGCCGGTTCAGCCCCCTTCTCTTTGCAGTAATACCAATCAGATTAAAGATGTGATCTAATTGCTCTATTCTGGTTTCACTGTACTCAGTATGTCCGATCCAATCGATTTCTTGGCCCTCGCCAAGGCAGAAACCAACGCCAGGAAACGCATGCGATTCCTGGCGTTAGCACAC
>NZ_JAGKRH010000238.1:0-84210 GCF_017939245.1 Aeromonas sp. PrichA-15
GTGTGCTAACGCCAGGAATCGCATGCGTTTCCTGGCGTTGGTTTCTGCCTTGGCGAGGGCCAAGAAATCGATTGGATCGGACATACTGAGTACAGTGAAACCAGAATAGAGCAATTAGATCACATCTTTAATCTGATTGGTATGATCCGCCCCGCTCTGAGGGGCCGTGATCCCCGTCCGGCAGGGGGAAGGATCCACCACTTGTGCCCAAGCCACAGGCATGTCGGTGTGACGGGGTGGTGACAGGCGCTTCAGGCCCCGGGTGCGGGTGCCCGGGCCACAAGAGGCTGGTGATGGAGCCGGGAGCTGCCTGACCCGGATCAGGGGGTGTCGGTGGTCCCGGTGTGATAGGGGGGCCGGGCACAGGTGTCCCGTATCAGGGCGCGCAGCCAGCGGTGGCCCGGATCGGCATCCTGACTGGGGTGCCAGAGCAGGGAGACCCGGATCCCTGGCAGAGCGAAGGGCAGGGGCAGGGTGACCAGATCGCCGAGCAGGCTGGCGCAGTGCAGGTGCGGCACCGTCGCCACCAGATTGCTCTCCCTGACCAGGGCCAGCGCCGTCGCAAACCCGGGTACCAGGGTGGTGATGGTGCGTCTTTTCCCCTGGCCTGCGAGGATCTCGTCGATGGGGCTGTGAGGCTGGCCCCGGCGGGAGACCAGCACGTGGCGCGCGGCGGCATAGCGCGCCACGGTCAGGGTGCCGTCGCAGAGGGGGTGGTCCGGGTGCACCACGGCGACGAAGTGGTCCTGGAACAGGGCCTGGGTGCGCAGCTCAGGGGCCGTGGTGGCGCCGATCACCCCGGTCTCGAAGTCCAGCTCGCCACGGCGCAGGGGGCCGCTCTCCTTGTCGGGTTTGGCCAGAAAGTGCAGCCGCACCCCGGGGGCCTCGACGGCGAGGCGCGCCAGCAGGGCGGGGCCCACCGCCTCCACGAAGCCGTCACTGGATCGCAGGCGGAAGGTGCGCTCCAGGCTCGCCGGGTCTACTTCCTGCTGGGGGCGCAGCACGGCCCGGGTCTCCTGAACCAGGCGGGCAACCTCATCCCGCAGGATCTGCGCCCGGGGTGTGGGGATCAGGCCGCGTCCCGCCCGCACCAGCAGCGGATCCCCCGTGGTATCCCGCAGCCTTGCCAGGGCCCGGCTCATGGCGGAAGCACTCAGGCCTAGCCGTCTGGCGGCGCCCGCCACACTGCCCTCTTCCAGCAGGGCATCCAGGGTGATCAGCAGGTTGAAATCCGGGGTCATGGTCGTCTCCTCGCAGGCGGCGCCTGACGGGCCGACCCCTTCATGATACGCGAGTTGCCGTCTCTTCATATGGCGTCTGATGCAACTATAAGCTGCAATCCGTGCGTCTTCCGCCTTGTCATCTCCCCCGCTAGCCTGAGTGCATCATCACTTGCCGGAGAGACTGCCATGTCCACACCACTTCTTGTTCCCCCTCCCGTGACGCGCCGTCTTGGTCTCGCGGGGCTCGGGCTCGCCACCCTGCTGCCCATGCTGGCGGGCAGCATGGCCAACCTGGTGCTGCCTGCCCTGGGGCAGGACTTCGGCGTGCCCTTCGCCAGCCTGCAATGGGTGCTGGTGGCCTACCTGCTTGGGATTACCAGTCTGACGGTGGTGGCGGGCCGGCTCGGGGATCGTCTGGGGCGGCGTCGCCTGCTGCTCTGGGGGACCGGGGTCTTTGCACTGGCTTCCCTGCTGTGCGCCCTGGCCCCTTCCATCAGCTGGCTCATTGCAGCTCGCACCCTGCAAGGGGCGGGTGCGGCCTGCATGCTGGTGCTCTCGCTGGCCATGGCAGGAGAGCTGGTGCCGCCAGCCCGACGGGGCTGGAGCATGGGATTGCTCGGCACCCTGTCGGCCTGCGGCACGGCGCTCGGCCCCTCCTTCGGCGGCCTGTTGATCGGCGGATTTGGCTGGCAGGCACCCTTCCTGCTGCTGCTCCCCCTGGCGTTGCTGGCGCTGGGGTGTGCCTGGCGGGATCTGCCCCGGGATGAGGCGGGCTCTGCCGAGGGAAGCCTCCCGCTCACCAGTCTGTTGCTGCTGGTGACGGCGCTGCTCTGCTACGGGCTGGCACTGACCCGGGGCAGCCCGCTCGGGACCTGGCCGGGGATAGGGGCGCTCGTCGCCATGGCGCTCTTCGTACGTGCCGACTCGGGCGCCCGTCGCCCCCTACTGCCCCTGGCGTTGCTGGGGGCGCCCAGGCAAAGAGGCGGGATCATCGCCAGTGCGCTGGTGGCCAGCGTCATGGTGGCGACTCTGCTGATCGGTCCTTTCTACCTGCACGGCGCCTTTGCCCTCGACATGGGGACGGTGGGGCTGATGATCTCCATGGGCCCGCTGCTGGCGGCGCTGTCCGGCATGCCCGCTGGCTGGCTGGTGGACAGGGTGGGGGCGACCCCTGTGGTGCGCCTCGGCCTAGGACTCATGGTGGTGGCCACCGTCTTGCTGGCCCTGCTGGACAGGGCGCTCGGGCCCCTCGGCTACCTGCTGCCCATCCTGCTGCTCACCGCCGGTTATGCCCTGTTCCAGACCGCCAACAACAGCGCCGTGGTGGGGGAGGCGGAGGGGGCGAGCCGTGGCGCCGTGGCCGGGCTGCTGACCCTGTCGCGCAACCTGGGCCAGCTGATGGGGGCGGCGGGGCTGGGGGGCCTGTTCGCCGCCCTGGCGGGGCGGCCCGATCTCGCCCTCGCGACGGCGGACGAGCTGGCGTTTGCCACCCGGGTCACCTTCGCCCTGACGGCCTTGCTGCTGATGAGTGCGCTCTGGCTGGCGGGAAGGGAGGAGCGTGCCGTGCAGGGTGATGTGGCCCGGGACGGCTGCGAGTCGGGAGAACGCTGAGAACGAAGACGCCTCCACAGGGGAGGCGTCTTGCTATGGAATTGGGCAGGATAGTAAACCGCTCAGCTCCTCGTTATCGATCAACCTGTTACAGAATGAAGCGGCTCAGATCCTCGTCTTCAATCAGCTTGCCGAGGTGGGCGTTGACGTAGTCGGTGTTGATGACGAAGGTCTCGCCGGATTTCTCGGAGGCGTCGTAGGAGATGTCTTCCATCAGGCGCTCCATCACGGTGTGCAGACGGCGGGCGCCGATGTTCTCGGTGCGCTCGTTGACCTGCCAGGCCGCTTCGGCCAGACGGCGGATGCCATCCTGGGTGAACTCGATGTTGACCCCTTCGGTGGCCATCAGCGCCTTGTACTGATCGGTCAGGGAGGCGTTCGGCTCGGTCAGGATGCGCTCGAAGTCTTCGGTGGTCAGGGCGGTCAGCTCGACCCGGATCGGCAGACGGCCCTGCAGCTCGGGGATGAGGTCGGACGGCTTGGCGATCTGGAAGGCGCCGGAGGCGACAAACAGGATGTGATCGGTCTTGACCATGCCGTGCTTGGTGTTGACGGTGCAGCCCTCGACCAGCGGCAGCAGGTCGCGCTGAACCCCTTCACGGGAAACGTCCGGGCCCGAGCTCTCGCCGCGCTTGCAGATCTTGTCGATCTCGTCGAGGAAGACGATGCCGTTGTTCTCGACGGAGGCGATGGCCTTCTGCTTGAGCTCTTCCGGGTTGACCAGGCGGGCCGCTTCCTCTTCGATCAGCGCCTTCATGGCCTCCTTGACCTTGACCTTGCGCTTCTTCTTCTGGCCCTGGCCCAGGTTCTGGAACAGCCCCTGCAGCTGGTTCGCCATCTCTTCCATGCCCGGCGGGGTCATGATCTCCACGCCCATGGGGGTGGCGGCCAGATCCAGCTCGATCTCCTTGTCATCCAGCTGGCCTTCCCGCAGCTTCTTGCGGAAGATCTGGCGGGTGTTGGAGTTGTCGGCTTTCTCCTCCTCGCCCCAGCTGTTGCGCGGGTTCGGCAGCAGGGCGTCGAGGATGCGCTCCTCGGCGGCCTCCTCGGCGCGGTATTTCATCTTCTCCATCTCGGTCTCGCGCACCAGCTTGATGGCGACGTCGGTCAGATCGCGGATGATGCTGTCCACTTCCTTGCCCACATAGCCCACCTCGGTGAACTTGGTCGCCTCCACCTTGATGAAGGGGGCGTTGGCCAGCTTGGCCAGGCGGCGGGCGATCTCGGTCTTGCCGACGCCGGTCGGGCCTATCATCAGGATGTTCTTCGGGGTCACCTCGTGGCGCATCTCCTCATTGAGCTGCATCCGGCGCCAGCGGTTGCGCAGGGCGACGGCGACCGCGCGTTTGGCATCGGCCTGACCAATGATGTGCCTGTCCAGCTCGTGGACGATTTCTCTCGGGGTCATCTCGGACATGATGGGATTCCTTTGTCGGGGGCTGCCTGGCCGCCCCTAAGAAGAGGGGGCGCTTACTTGGCGCTGTAGTCCAGCACTTCCACTGTGTGGTGCTGGTTGGTGAACACGCAGATGTCGCCCGCGATCTTGAGGGCCTTCTCGACGATGCTCTTGGCGTCGAGGTCCGTGTTCTCCAGCAGGGCGATGGCGGCGGACTGGGCGAAGTTGCCGCCGCTGCCGATGGCGATGAGATCGTGCTCCGGCTGCACCACGTCACCGTTGCCGGTGATGATGAAGGACTTGTGCTCGTCCGCGACCGCCAGCAGCGCCTCGAGGCGGCGCAGGGCGCGGTCGGTGCGCCAGTCCTTGGCCAGCGCCACGGCGGCGCGCTCCAGGTTGCCCTGGTGGGCCTGCAGCTTGGCTTCGAAGCGTTCGAGCAGGGTGAAGGCGTCGGCGGTGCCGCCGGCGAAACCTGCCAGCACCTTGCCGTTGTAGAGGCGATGAACCTTGCGGGCATTGCCCTTCATGACGGTGTTGCCAAGGGAGACCTGGCCATCGCCACCGATGACGACCTGACCGTTGCGGCGAACTGAAACTATGGTAGTCACTTCATTTACCTCGCTTGAGCCGAATGACGGCCTGACTGTGCATGGCAACAAAGATGGGGATGGCCAACCGGCTTTTCAAGCCTGTTCAGTGACCGGATCGGGGGAGGGACGAGGGGGGCACAGGAAGGGGGTCGAAAGAAACAGGGCCGGGTGTTGTCACCCGGCCCTGTGCCTGGCAAGCGGTGATCACCCCTTCTTGGGGATGCAGCCGCTGATGCCGGAGCCCTGCAGCTTGCGGTTGGCCGCGTCGGCCGCCGCCTTGCCGTTGAAGGGGCCCACCATCACCTTGTAGACGGCGCCACCGGCCCCGTTGACCACCTGCAGGCTGGAGGAGAGGCCGGCGGTGAAGGCGATGCGCGCCTTGAGCGACTCCGCGGAGTCCTGGGAGCGCAGGGCGGCGCACTGCATCATGTAGCGACCGCCGTCGGCGGCTGCGGTCTGTACAGTCTGGGTCGCCGCCTTGGCCCTGGCGGCCTCGGCTCGTTCCCGTTCCAGCTCGGCGCGGATCTCCCGCTCCATCCGTTCACGCTCGGCCTTCTGGTCGATCACCTGTTCCCGGGCGCTGGCGACCGGGGCACCGGTGGCCGGCTTGGTCGGCTGCACCGGCTGCGGCTGGTACGGCTTGACCTGGCCGATGGGGGTCCCCGGCTGGGGGATCTCGGTCGGCACGGGTTGCGGCAGCTTCTCCGGCTGCAGGGTCAGGGTCTCGGCGGGCGGCGGCGGCAGCACGCCCGGCTGGGGCGGCGGCTCGATGACGTCCACCTGCTTGTTCTCCAGCCGCTCGATGTAGCTCCACTTCTCCTGGGGCAGGCCATTGCCCTGCGCCTTGGGCTTGTTGGCCTTCACCTGCTCCTCGATGGTGGGGGCGTCGGCGCCCTTGCCGTTGATGAGGTAGAGGAAGGCGCCGAAACCGACGACCAGGGCCCCGGCCAGCAGTGCCGGGATAACAGGAAAGCGGCGAGGGGCCGCTTTCTTGATGTTACGGCCACCCGCCCGTCGTCTCGGGCTGTTGCCGACGTAATCCCGGGTCGCCATCTATTACATGCGCTCCAGGGTGTGGATGCCCAGCACGCCCAGGCCCAGCTTGAGCACCTTGGCGGTAGCGGCGCACAGCAGCAGACGGCTCTGGCGGGTCGCTTCGTCCACGCCGTCCTTGTTGATCGGGCAGGCTTCGTAGAAGGTCATAAAGTTGCCAGACAATTCATAGAGATATGTGCACAGAAGGTGCGGCATCCCCTTGTCCGCCACGCCGTTGACCGCGTCGGAGAACTGGATCAGCTTCTGGGCCAGGGTCTCTTCGGCATCTTCGCTCAGGACCACCTTGCCGCTCAGGGTATCGGCATCGACGCCGGCCTTGCGGAAGATGGACTGGATACGGGTGTAGGCGTATTGCAGGTAGGGGGCGGTGTTGCCTTCAAAGGAGAGCATCAGATCCCAGTCGAAGATGTAGTCGGTGGTGCGGTTCTTGGAGAGATCCGCATACTTGACCGCGCCCATGGCGATGGCGTGCACCACCTGGGCCTTCTCTTCGGCAGAGAGGTCGCTGTTGCGGCTCTCCAGCAGGGCGCTGGCGCGCTCTTCCGCTTCGTTCAGCAGGTCGACCAGCTTGACGGTGCCGCCGGAGCGGGTCTTGTAGGGACGGCCGTCCTTGCCCAGCATCATGCCGAAGGCGTGGTGCTCGAGGGGAACGGACTCCGGCACATAGCCCGCCTTGCGGGTGATGGTCCAGGCCTGCATCAGGTGCTGGTGCTGACGGGAGTCGATGAAGTACATGACCCGGTCGGCGCCCAGGTTCTCGTAACGGTATTTGGCGCAGGCGATGTCGGTGGTGGTGTAGAGGAAACCGCCGTCGCTCTTCTGGATGATGACGCCCATGGGCTCGCCATCCTTGTTCTTGAACTCGTCCAGGAAGACCACGGTGGCCCCTTCGCTCTCGACTGCCAGCCCCTTGGCTTTCAGGTCGGCAACGATCTGCGGCAGCATGTCGTTGTACATGGACTCGCCCATGATGTCCTTGTTGGACAGGGAGATGTTCAGACGGTCGTAGTTGCGCTGGTTCTGCTCCATGGTCATGTCGACCAGCTTCTTCCACATGGTGCGGCAGTACTCATCGCCACCCTGCAGCTTGACCACGTAGTTGCGCGCGCGCTCGGCGAAGGCTTCGTCTTCGTCGTAGTGACGCTTGGCTTGGGTGTAGAAGGCCTCCAGATCGCGCAGCTCCATGTCGGAGGCGTGCTCGTTGGCCATCTTCTCCAGGTAGGCGATCAACATGCCGAACTGGGTGCCCCAGTCGCCGATGTGGTTGGCGCGGATCACCTTGTGGCCGAGGAACTCCAGGGCGCGGGCGGCCACGTCACCGAGCACGGTGGAACGGATGTGGTGCACCGCCATCTCCTTGGCCACGTTCGGCGCCGAGTAGTCCACCACCACGGTCTGCGGCGCGGGCAGGCGCACGTTGGCGTTGGCGCTGGTCACCATGGCCTCCACCTGGCCGGCCAGCCAGCTCGTATCGAAGAAGAAGTTGATGAAGCCGGGGCCGGCGATCTCGACCTTGGCGATCAGATCGGAGGCAGGCAGGTGCTCGATGATGGCGGCGGCCAGCTCGCGGGGATTCTTGCGGGCCGGTTTGGCCAGCAGCATGGCCAGGTTGGTGGCCAGGTCGCCGTGAGCCTTCTCCTTGCATCGGTCTACTTGCACGCGGGCTTCCAGGTCCGCCGGCAGGACGCCCGCAGACTTGAGATTGGCTACCGTTTGTTCAAGTAGATGATGAATATGCTCTTTCATAACTGACCACCGAGGTTGCGCGTCGAAAAATGACTGACTGGATAAGGGCGTGAATTTTACCCGCATCGGGCCGAGAAAACTATAGGAACGGCCCGTACCCGTGGGTGTGGCGGATATTTCACTGCGTTTTCCACCACATGGCAGGATATTGATTTGAATAAGTGGTGGTTATCCA
Source organism: Aeromonas sp. PrichA-15 (assembly GCF_017939245.1). NCBI lineage: Bacteria > Pseudomonadati > Pseudomonadota > Gammaproteobacteria > Aeromonadales > Aeromonadaceae > Aeromonas > Aeromonas sp. PrichA-15. The sequence goes on from NZ_JAGKRH010000238.1 coordinate 7,798, forward strand.
TTTCTACTGCATAACGAAACGGCTTGTCCAGGCTATTTTCCCCTGATTATTGCGGGGCTATTTATACCGTTTCGGTCTGAATGATCTCGCTGCCTACGGCGGTCGTATCCTTTGAGGACGCCGTTGGAGGATGATTCCCATGACACTGGTACTGTTTCCACTCTCCGCTCACCTGCTGCCCGGCGGCATCATGCCGCTGCGCATCTTCGAGCCCAGATACCAGCGCATGATCGCCGAGTCCCGGGAGCGGGAGTTCGCGCTCTGCATGCTGGATCCCCGCCAGCCCGATGCGCTGCGCAACATGTATCCCATCGCCACCCGGGTGCGGATCATCGACTTCGATCTGCTGCCTGACGGCCTGCTCGGCATCACAGTGCTCGGGGTGGAACGGGTCAGGATCACCGATCTGTGGCAGGAAGAGGACGGCCTGCGGGTCGGCGAGGTGGAGCCGCTGCCCCCCTGGCAGAGCGGCCGGCTCAAGGCCGACCAGCACTCCCTGGCCAAAGCGTTGCAGGACGTGTTCAATGACTACCCCGAATACGCGGCCCTCTATCCCGAGCCGGACTGGGAGGACGCGAGCTGGGTGGCCCAGCGCTGGCTGGAGGTGCTGCCCATCCCGGTGGAGCAGAAGCAGTGGCTGGTCGCGGCCAAGGACAACCAGCCCGCCCTCTCCCTGCTGAGCGGCCTGCTGGTCGCCAGCCACTGACAGTCCGGGGTGATCCTTTTTCCTTCCCGCACGTACTGGTGAAGACCACGACACGCGAGGGATGGCGCAATGGCATATACTGGCCAACCACAATCGGCTCCACGCAGGACATCGCCCCCCATGGACAACCCAGATGGCGATCTGACATCTCTACTCATCCGGGTGGCCGAGCAGGCCGACAAGGCTGCCTTCGCCACCCTGTTTCACCACTTCGCCCCGCGCATCCGCAGCTACGGGCTGCGCCACCTCGGCAGCGAGGCCAACGCCATGGAGCTGGTCCAGGAGACCATGCTGCTGGTGTGGCAGAAGGCGCGCCTCTACCACCCCGACAAGGGGGCGCCGACCACCTGGATCTATACGGTGATGCGCAACCAGAGCTTCGACATGCTGCGCCGCCGCCGAGCCAGCAAGGAGGAGCTGTGCGCCGAGGAGATCTGGCCCCTGCTGGAGTTCAGGGCGGAGGAGGAGCACCTGAGCGGGGGCGAGGACGCCGTGCTGACCCGCCAGATGGCCCACTATGTGGCCACCCTGCCGGAGCCGCAGCAGCAGGTGGTGCGCGGCATCTATCTGCAGGAGCTCTCCCAGCAGGAGCTGGCAGACCGGCTCGGCGTGCCGCTCGGTACCATCAAGTCCCGCCTCCGGCTGGCATTACAGAAACTGAAGGAACAAGTGGAGCAAGGCCATGATTAAGACCCATCCGACTGAACCCATGCTGCGCGCCTTCGCTGCCGACGAGCTGCCTCTTCCGCTGGCCGTCGGTGTCTCCGCCCATTGCGAGTTCTGCCCCGAGTGCGCCGCCCGGGTGAAGGAATTTGAAGAGGCGCTGGCGTGCCAGCATCTCGCCCCTGACGCGCCGGACGAGGCGCTGCCCGCCGGATTCGATGCCATGCTGGCGGGCATACTGCAACAGCCGGTGGCGACGGAGGCGGCGCTCGCCCTTCCCGAAAGCCCGAGGCCAGAGCTCAGGGTGGCGGGTCACAGTTACCGGCTGCCGCGGGCATTGGCACGGCATCATGCCCCCAGGTGGCGTCATCTCGGGGCCATCCGTCAGGTCAGCCTGCCCCTGGACGAGATGGGGGCGCGGGCCAACCTGCTCCACATCGAGGCGGGGGGCCGGATCCCGGAGCACACCCACAAGGGATATGAGCTGACCCTGCTGCTGGCGGGCACCATCGAAGATGGCGACACCCGCTATCAGGCGGGGGATTTCATCTGGCGCGATGCCAGCCACGCCCACAGCCCCCGTACCCCGGACGGCTGCCTCTGCTACACGGTGCAGGATGCCCCCGTGCAGTTCACCAAGGGGCTGTCACGGCTGCTCAACGGCATCAGTCAGCACCTCTATTGAGTTGGGCTCACGGTTGCCCGGTGATCGCGGGCTGCTGCGCGACTGAGGCGGTATCACGGCATGAAAAAAGGGACCCTCGGGTCCCTTTTGTGTTGCTTGGCGGCGAAGCCCATCAGGCCACGAAGACCAGGTAGACGACGAAGGCCAGCAGGAAGCGGTAGATGGCGAACGGGATGAAGTCGAGACGACGGATCAGCGCCAGGAAGGTCTTGATGGCGACCATGGCCACCACGAAGGCGGTGACGAAGCCCACCGCAAACATGGGGAAGTCCGTCATGGAGAGGAAATCGCGGCTCTTGTAGAGATCCAGGCCGCTGGCCGCGATCATCATGGGTACCGCCATGATGAAGGAGAATTCCGCTGCCGCGTGGCGGCTGATGCCCATCAGCATGCCGCCGCTGATGGTGGCGCCGGAGCGGGAGAAACCGGGCCAGAGTGCCAGGCACTGGAACAGGCCGATGCCGAAGGCCTGCTTGTAGCTGATGTCGTCCAGGGTCTCCGCGGTCACGGCGGGGCGGAACTTTTCGGCGATGATGAGTAGGATGCCGCCGGCCACCAGGGCATACATCACGGTTTCCGGCCCGAACAGATTGGCCTTGATCCAGCTGTGGATAGCCAGCCCGACGAGCACGGCGGGCAGCATGCCGAGGATGACGTGCACCAGGGAGAGGGTCGCGTGGCCCGGGGTCGGTTTCTGACCGAAGTGAATGCCGATGAGTCCGAACAGGCGGCGCCAGAACATGACGACCACTGCCAGGATGGAGCCGAGCTGGATCACCACCTCGAAGGTGGCGGCCTTGGGTCCTTCAAACCCGAGGAGGTGGCCGACGATGATCATGTGGCCGGTGGAGGAGACGGGGAGGAACTCGGTCAGGCCTTCCACTATACCCAGCACAAAGGCGACGAACAGGGCGTAGGATTCGGTCATGGTGCAGATCTCTTGGTTATGGGGTCTGGATAAAATCAACCCCGAACGGGTCGGGGCGGCCAATGATGGCGGAAAATCACGCGGGCAACCAGTGAATATTGGGGATTTCAGCGCCCTGTTCCGGCCGGAAAAGGGCGCTGGCGGACCATGCAGGGCGCGGCTTGCCACATGCTGTCAGAAGCCATGACGGCCCCGTCACGTTCTGACAGGTCAGTCACGCCAGTTGACCTCTGTGTTTATGATCTCTTTGTGCTGTCAGGCCAGTATGGACAGGATTTTCTGTTGAAGATCATCGTCCAGGGGGGGCTGCCCCAGGGCCTCGACGGCGCTCGTTATCTGTTGGGGATGGCTGGCGCCGATCAGGGCGCAGCTCACCACGGGGTCGCGCAGCACCCATTGCAGTGCGAGTTGCGACAGGGACTGACCCCGTTGCAGGGCCAGTGCATGCAGGGCGCGGACGGTGGCGAGCTTCTCTTCGGTGATCTGGTCCGCCGTGAGGAAGGGGCTGGCACTGGCGGCGCGGGAATCCGCGGGAATGCCCGCCAGGTAGCGATCGCTCAGCAGCCCCCCCGCCAGGGGCGAGAAGGCGACCACCCCCATGCCGTGCTCCCGGCAGGCCGGCAGGGTGTCGGGCTCAATATCGCGTTGGAACAGGGAGTATTTGAGCTGGTTGACCAGGCAGGGGGTGCCGAGCTCCGCCAGCCGGGCGGCAGCCTTGGCCGCGAGCGGGGCCGGGTAGTTGGAGAGGCCGATGTAGAGCGCCTTGCCCTGGCGCACCATCAGGGCCAGGGCCTGGCAGGTCTCCTCGAGCGGGGTGCGGGGATCCGGCCTGTGGTGATAGAAGATGTCCACGTAGTCGAGGCCCAGACGGCGCAGGCTCTGGTGCAGGCTGGCGAAGAGGTACTTGGCGCTGCCGCCATCGCCGTAGGGGCCGTCCCACATCACGTAGCCCGCCTTGCTGGCGATGATGAGCTCGTCCCGATAGGGAGCCAGGCTCCTCTTGAGCAGCGTGCCGAAGGTCAGTTCGGCAGATCCCGGCGGCGGCCCGTAGTTGTTGGCGAGATCGAAGTGGGTGATCCCCAGATCGAACGCCTGATGCACCATGGCCTTCGCGGTGGCGGGATCGCTCCCGGCGCCGAAGTTGTGCCAAAGGCCCAGACCGATGCCGGGCAGGCGCAGGCCGTGGCGGCCCGCCGGTCGGTAGGGCTGGCGCTGGTAGCGGTCGGGGGCGGCGAGGTAGTTGTCATCCATCACGGTGCGGTTCCTTGGCTGGTGTGCAATGAGGATCGGCGGGCCCTGCGGCCGGCCTCACCCCGGCTGACTCGGCGGTGCCATCGGGGCCGCCATGACGTGGCGGCGCGCCCGGGCTCCTTCGTCTGCCCGAGCGGGGCTGTCAGGGGGCAGGAATAAAGCGATAACGGGTCTGGTGGCGATAACGCTGCCCCGGCAGCAACCAGGGATCGCCGAGGGCGGGCCGGTTCGGGCTGTCGGGCAATTGCTGGGCCTCCAGGCAGAAGCCGTCGTAATCCCGGTAGGGTCGGCCCTGACGATCCGGTGTGCCGGTCAGCCAGTTGCCGCTGTAGAACTGCAGTGAGGGCTGGTTGGTGTAGACCGCCATCGCCAGCTTGCCATCCCCCGAGATCACCCGGGCGGCCCATGGCTGGCTGGACCCACCAAACGGCTCATCAGCAGGCACAAAAACGCTGTTGTTGAGCAGAAATGCGTGATCGTACCCCTTGGCCAACTGCTGCTGGGGGTGGTCCAGCCACGCCTGGCCGATGGGGCGGGGGGCGCGCAGATCGAAGGGGCCTTCCACCGGGGCGATGGCCAGCGGCAGGCTCTGGTCATCCGTGGGCAGGTAGCGGTCGGCGTCTAGGCTGATGGTGTGGTGGCGGATGTCGCCACCACCATCCAGGTTGAAGTAGGCGTGGCTGGTGAGGCTGACCGGGCTGGGGGCGTCCGTGCTGGCGCAGAAGTCGACCACCAGATCGCACTGCTCCAGCCGATACTCCAGGCTCACCCTCAGATTGCCGGGAAAGCCCTGATCCCCCGCCCGGGAGAGGAGCGCCAGCTTGACCCTGTCCGCCTCCTGCTCCTTGATCTGCCAGGTGCGGCGATGGAACCCGTCGCGCCCGCCGTGCAGGCAGTTGGCCCCCTGGTTGGCGTCCAGCGTCCAGCACTGGCCTTCCCGCTCAAGGCGGGCGCCGCCGATGCGGTTGGCAAAGCGCCCCGCCACGGCCCCCAGCCATACCTGCTGGGTGAGGTAGGCCTCGTCGGCGCAGCCCAGCAGCACCTCCCGCCGCTCTCCCGCCACCGGCAGGGTGAGGGAGGTGAGGGTGGCCCCGTATGCGAGACCGCGCAGCCGCAGTCCCTCCTCGTTTTCCAGCTCGAATCTCATCATGGTTTGCGGTTCCCCGTCGTGATCCCGTCGCCCCCTGTCGGCCTCGTGAGTGCCGGGCAGGGGGCGTCACCCGTTGTCAGGCGTGCGTTACAGTCTGCCGGCCCCTGCGCTGGCACGGCAGACGTAGCAGTCCGCCTTGAGGCCGAAACGGGCCGGGTATTCCGCCTCCACCACGGCGATCACCTCGGCCACCTTCTCGGGGCGCAGCAGGGCGACCACGCAGCCGCCAAAACCGCCGCCGGTCATGCGCACACCGCCTTCGCTGCCGATCCGGGCCTTGATGATCTCCACCAGGCCGTCGATGGGGGGCACGGTGATCTCGAAGTCATCCCGCATGGCGGCGTGGGACTGGCCCATCAGCTCGCCGAGGCGCACCAGATCGCCCTGTGCCAGCGCATCGGCCGCCGCCAGAGTGCGGGCGTTCTCGCCGACCACGTGGCGGGCACGGCGATAGCAGGCCTCGTCCAGACCGGCCTTGCCCGCTTCCAGCGTGGCCAGGTCAAGATCCCGCAGGGCTTTGACCCCGTAGTGACGGGCGGCGGTTTCGCACTGCTGGCGACGGGTGTTGTATTCGCTGTCCACCAGGCCGCGGCGCACGTTGGAGTTGACGATGAGCACCGCCAGATCGGTGGGCATGGGGATGAGCCGGGTCTCCAGGGAGCGGCAATCGAGCAGCAGGGCGTGATCCTGCTTGCCGCTCGCGGAGATCATCTGATCCATGATGCCGCAGTTGCAGCCGACGAACTGGTTCTCCGCCTGCTGGCCGTTGAGGGCGATTTCCGCCTGGCTGATGGCCAGCCCCTGGGCCTCCTTGAAGGCCTGGCCGATGGCCACCTCCAGGGAAGCGGAGGAGGAGAGACCCGTCCCCTGGGGCACGTTGCCGGAGACCACCAGATTGAGGCCGTGCAGGGCGTGGCCCCGTGCCTGCAGGTGTTTGACCACGCCGCGGATGTAGTCGCTCCAGCGCTGGCTGGGGTGGTGCTCGATGGGTTGATCGAGACTGAACCGATCGCGCTGGTTGTCGTAGTCGGCGGCGATCACTTCGACCAGGTTGTCGCCGCGCAGGCCGATGGCGACGCAGGTCTCGTAGTCGATGGCGCAGGGCAGCACGAAGCCGTCGTTGTAGTCGGTGTGCTCGCCAATGAGGTTGACGCGGCCTGGAGCCCGTACCAGCAGGTCGGGTTGTTGCTCAAACTGCTCGGCAAACACGGCGCTGACGCGCTGGCTCGGGGTCATAGGGCCTCCTCGTTGGACTGGTTCTGGTCGTTGTAGTGGATGGGACTGAGGGCGCGCAGCCGTTCCGCCGCCTGTTCCGGGGTGAGATCGCGCTGGGTTTCGGCCAGCATCTCGAAGCCCACCATGAATTTGCGCACCGTGGCGGAGCGCAGCAGGGGCGGATAGAAGTGGGCGTGCAGTTGCCACGCCTCGGGGCAGTCGGAACGGGGCGGGGCGAAGTGCCAGCCCATGGAGTAGGGGAAGCTGCACTGGAACAGGTTGTCGTAGCGGCTGGTGAGCTCCTTGAGCGCGATGGCCAGATCCTGTTGCTGCTCCCCGGTGAGATCCAGCATGGAGGGGACATGGGCCTTGGGCAGCAGCAGGGTCTCGAACGGCCAGGCCGCCCAGAAGGGCACCACCGCCAGCCAGTGGGCGGTCTCCACCACGATGCGGGAGCGATCCGCCAGCTCCCGCTCCACATAGTCCAGCAGCAGGGGGCGGCCGTGTTCGGCCAGCCAGGCGCGCTGGTGCGCCTCTTCCCGGGCAATCTCGTTGGGCAGGAAGTCGCTGCCCCAGAGCTGGCCGTGAGGGTGCGGGTTGGAGCAGCCCATGACGGCGCCCTTGTTTTCAAAGACTTGCACCCATTCCCACTGGTCAGAGAGCTCGGCCACCTGGTCCATCCAGGTGGTGATCACCTGCTCGATGGCAGGCAGGGGCAGCTCGGGCAGGGTCTTGCCGTGATCCGGCGAGAAGCAGATGACCCGGCTGGTGCCCCGGGCGGCTTCCAGCTTCAGCAGGGGATCCGGCGCCGCGTCAGCGGCCGGGGTGTCCTGCATCAGGGCGGCGAAGTCGTTGGTAAAGACGAAGGTGCCCTGATAGTCGGGGTTGATATCGCCGGTCACCCGGGTGTTGCCCGCACAGAGGAAGCAGTCGGGATCATGGGCCTGGCTCGGCGCCTGGCTCACCTTCTCGACCTGGCCTTGCCAGGGGCGCTTGGCCCTGTGAGGGGAGACCAGCACGTACTGGCCGGTGAGCGGGTTGAAGCGGCGGTGGGGGTGATCAACGGGGTTGAACATCATCACTCCAGTGTGTGAGTTGAATACATCCGAAGGCGCAGGCCAGGGCCTACGCCTCGTAACCATTGGGGTTGGCGGACTGCCAGCGCCAGCTGTCGGCGCACATGGCGGCGAGATCCCGGCTGGCGTGCCAGTCCAGTTCCCGAGCGGCCTTGGCGGGATCGGCCCAGCACTCGGCGATGTCGCCGGGGCGCCGTGGCTCGATCCGGTAGGGAAGGGGCCGGCCGCAGGCGGCCTCGAACGCCGCGACCATCTGCAACACGCTCTGGCCCTGGCCCGTGCCCAGGTTGTAGGCGTGGACACCGCCCCGTCCGGCGCAGTGTTCCAGAGCCTTGACGTGCCCTTCGGCGAGATCCATCACATGGATGTAGTCGCGCACCCCGGTGCCGTCGATGGTTGGGTAATCGTTACCAAAGACCGAGAGGCAGTCGCGCCGGCCGATGGCGACCTGGGTCAAAAACGGCATCAGATTGTTGGGGATGCCCTGGGGATCCTCCCCCAGGGTGCCGGACTCGTGGGCGCCGACGGGATTGAAATAGCGCAGCAGGGTCATGCTCCAGTGGGGCTCGGCCCGCTGCAGATCCTCGAGGATCTCCTCGATGATCAGCTTGGATCGGCCGTATGGGTTGGTGGCGCTGCGGGGGAAATCCTCCCGGATCGGGGTGCTGGCGGGATCGCCGTAGACGGTGGCCGACGAGCTGAACACCAGATTGCGTACCCCGGCCCGTTTCATCGCCTGCAGCAATACCAGGGTGCCGCTCAGGTTGTTCTCGTAGTAGTCCAGCGGGATGCGGGTCGACTCGCCGACCGCCTTGAGGGCGGCGAAGTGGATCACGGCGTCGATGTGCTGCTCCCTGAAGATGCGATCCAGCAGGGTCGGGTCACGGATGTCCCCTTCGTAGAAGCGGGGCTCGCGCCCGCTGATGGCGGCGACACGGGTCAGGACGCCCGCCTTGCTGTTGCAGAGGTTGTCCACCACCACGGGCTCCATGCCTGCGGCCTGCAAGGCCAGACAGGTGTGGCTGCCGATGTAGCCGCAACCGCCGGTGACCAGTACTTTCATCCGTTGTTCCACCCTCAACTCCTCGCATCAGGAAAGCCTGAGCAGGAGTCTAGCCGAGGGGCTGACGGGCAAACTGTGAGCTGCTTAACAAATATGTGTAAACGATTACACTTGTTTTCATCGACCAATGTGGCAAGTTCTGATTTTTCCCCCTGTTATCAGTGACATTGAACGGTATAATGCGGCCAGTTGCAGCGTGAAATAAGTGAAAACAGAATGAGCACCATCAAGGATGTCGCCCGTTTGGCCAATGTGTCAGTGGCAACGGTTTCACGGGTGATGAACAACTCACCCAAGGCCAGTGCCGCCTCCCGCGAGGTGGTGCTGAAGGCCATGGCCGAGCTGGGCTATACCCCCAACGCCAACGCGCGGGCCCTGGTCAGCCAGACCTGTGACACCATGGGAGTGGTGGTGGGGGACGTGGCGGATCCTTTCTTCGGCGCCCTGGTCAAAGGGGTCGCGGCGGTGGCGGTGGAGCAGGGCTTGCATCTGTTGATGGGTAATGGTTTTCACCGCGCCCAGCAGGAGCGGGAGGCCATCGAGCTGCTCATCGGTAAACGCTGCGAGGCACTGGTGGTGCACAGCAAGGCGCTCGGCGACGAGGAGCTGGTCGACTACGCCCTGCGCGCCCCCGGCATGGTGCTGATCAACCGCGACATTCCGAGTCTGAGGGGGCGCTGCATCGCCCTCAACAACCGCCAGGGTGCGGCGACCGCCACCCGTCATCTGCTGGATCTCGGCCACCGCCATATCGCCTTCCTGAGCTCGGATCACGCCATCGAGGATGCGCTGTTGCGCCACCAGGGCTATCAGGATGCCCTGGCGGAGGCGGAGGTCTTCGCCGATCCCGAGCTGGTGGAGAGCGGCATGCCCAATGAAGAGGGGGGCGAGCGCGCCATGCTCAACCTGCTGGCCAAGGGGTTGCCCATCACGGCGGTGGTGGCCTACAACGACGCCATGGCGGCAGGGGCCATCTCTGTGCTGGCGGACAACGGCCTCAAGGTGCCGGAAGAGGTGTCTGTGGTGGGCTTCGATGACATCATCTACGCCAGATACCTGAGGCCCAAGCTCTCCACCATGCGCTATCCCATCGAGCTGATGGCGGCCCAGGCGGCCAAGCTGGCGCTGCAACTCGCCGCAGGGGAGAGCGAATCGGTGCAGAGCCGCATCTATACCCCCACCCTGATCAACCGCCATTCGGTCGCTCCCGTCAGGTCCTGATCGCAGCGCTTGCGCCCCGTCGGCGCAAGCGCTGCACCTGGCGAACCCGTACTGCAGCATATAAAGCGCCCCCATAGCTCAGACGATAGGTAGCTCAGAGCATGGCTAGCGCAGACCATAAAGGACTGTCTGAGGAGTGAGAACCGTCCCCTCACGCTCCCTGCCTGCCGAACTCGCCAGTTCTTCCCGCTCGTCTGTCACGAGCCCCTCTCCCCCGGTCTGCCGAGCCTCACTTCCGGCCAGATCCTGCCAGACGCCTGCCATGGCTTTCTCTGCGCCGGGCAGGGGCGATCGTGGTCTCTGCACACTCCTTCGAGAGGCCGGGCTGTGTGCCCGGAACCGGGTTGAGGCGAGGGGGCGCGATGTCGGGTCTTTGCCATGGCTTGCTCCGCTGGTTCGGCCATTGCCTCCCGGTTTCACACTCCCGGGCATCTTCTGCCCTTCCGAAGGTCCGCTTTTTCCCCCATGGGGTCATTTACCCGGATTTATCCGATTTTTACTCCGTTTTACTTAACAAAATGAGTGTAATCGTTTACATCTGTGTGAGCGGGATCGCCGATCACCGGGCAAAACTCTCCTACACTGCAGTGGTTTTCAGCGTGAATGCAGGGAGAAGTGAAGCATGCTCAGGGAGATAGTGGCCCGTCAGGATTGGCAGACCCAGGGGATCACCGCCGTGAACCGGTTGCCAGCCCATACCCCCTTGTCCAGTTGGCGCAGTGAAGGGGAAGCCAGGATAGGGGGGTTGTCACCTTCCCGCCTGCTGCTGGACGGCGAGTGGCAGTTCTCCTGGTTCGAGGCCCCGGAGCGGGTGCCGGAGCAGTGGCTGGTGGAGGATCTGCCGGATGCCTGCCCCATCAAGGTGCCGGGCAACTGGCAACTGGCTGCGGCCTATCCGGGGGCGCGACCCGTCACGGATGTGCCCATCTACACCAACATCAAGTACCCCTTTCCCTGCGACCCGCCCCGGGTGCCTGCCGAGAATCCCACCGGTTGCTACTCCCGCGAGTTCACCGTTGCTGCGGACTGGCTGGCCGAGGGGCAGACCCGGATCATCTTCGACGGAGTGGACAGCGCGTTTCACCTCTTCTGCAACGGCCGCTGGGTCGGTTACTCCCAGGACAGCCGGCTGCCGGCGGAATTCGATCTGACCCCCTTCCTTCAGGCCGGGGCCAACCGCCTCGCCGTCCTGGTGCTGCGCTGGTCTGACGGCTCCTATCTGGAAGATCAGGACATGTGGCGCATGAGCGGCATCTTCCGCTCCGTCAGCCTGCTGCACAAACCGGCCCGTCATCTGATGGATATCCGGGTGACGCCCGAGCTCGACGCCTGCTACCGGGATGCCCGCCTCAAGGTTGAATTGCAGGCGGCCAACGGAGCCGGTCTGTCGGTGGAGGCCAACCTCTATGATGGCGACGAGCGGGTTGCGACCCTGCGCCAGCAGATTGGCACCCAGGCCATCGACGAGAAAGGGGTGTATGACGATCGCGCCGAGTTGTGGCTGACGGTAACGGCCCCACACAAGTGGAGCGCCGAGACCCCGCACCTCTATCGCCTCACCCTGACCCTGCTGGACGAGCAGGGAAGCGTCCTCGAGAGCGAGGCCCATGACGTGGGCTTTCGGGCGGTGGAGATCCGTGGCGGCCTGCTGCGGGTCAACGGCCAACCCCTGCTCATTCGTGGTGCCAATCGCCATGAACACCATCCCGCCACGGGTCACGTGGTGACCCCGGCCGACATGGAGCAGGATCTGCTGCTGATGAAGCGGCACAACTTCAACGCGGTGCGCTGCTCCCACTATCCCAATCACCCCGAGCTCTATCGCCTGTGCGACCGGCTCGGCCTCTATGTGGTGGACGAGGCGAACCTGGAGACCCACGGCATGACCCCCATGGGGCGGCTGGCGCGGGATCCCGCCTGGAGCAACGCCTTCCTGGAGCGGGTCACCCGCATGGTGGCCAGGGACTTCAACCACCCCTGCATCATCATCTGGTCCCTGGGGAACGAATCCGGTTATGGTCCGGCCCACGACGCCATGTATCGCTGGGTGAAGGGGGCGGATCCCAGCCGCCCGGTGCAGTACGAAGGGGGCGGGGCCGACACCCCGGCCACCGACATCATCTGCCCCATGTATGCCCGTACCCACCAGGATCAACCCTTCCCGGCGGTGCCCAAGTGGGCGCTGGCCAAGTGGATCGGCCTGCCGGAAGAGACCCGGCCGCTGATCCTGTGCGAATACGCCCACGCCATGGGCAACAGCCTGGGGGGCTATGCCCATTACTGGCAGGCATTTCGCGATCATCCGCGGCTGCAGGGTGGGTTTGTCTGGGATTGGGTCGATCAGGGGCTGGACAAGCAGACCGACGATGGCCGCCATTTCTGGGCCTATGGTGGCGATTTCGGCGACACTCCCAACGATCGCCAGTTCTGCTGCAACGGCCTGCTGTTCCCCGATCGCACCCCCCATCCCTCCCTGTTTGAAGCCCGGCGTGCCCAGCAGCCCTTTGTTCTGACCCTGCAGGGTCGCCAGCCGCTGACGGTGGAGATCCGCAGCGAATACCTGTTCCGCGAGACGGACAACGAACGCCTGCAGTGGCGTCTGTGTGAAGACGGCGTGGTGGTGAGCCAAGGTGAATGCCCGCTCGAGCTGGCCCCCCGGGGGAGCGTGACGCTGACCCTGCTGGAGCAACTGCCGGCCTTTGCGCCGGGGGCGCTCGCCTGGCTGGATCTCGCCATCGTGCAGCCCACCGCCACGGCCTGGGCCGGAGCGGGTCACGAGGTGGCTCGCCAGCAATGCCTGTTGCCCGCGCCCCTGGCGCTGCCGTCGGCCTGCCCGGCGGTCAGCCTGACCGAGCAGCGCGATCACTGGGTGCTTGGCGCCGCAGATTCCCTGTGGCAGCTCGACAAGGCCAGTGGTCGCATCGTCAGCTGGCAGAAGCAGGGCCGCGAGCGGCTGCGCGACGCCATCGCCGATCACTTCTATCGGGCGCCGCTCGACAACGATATCGGCACCAGCGAGGCGGATCACGCCGATCCCAACGCCTGGATTGCCCGCTGGCAGGAGGCCGGACTCAATGATCTGCAGCACCGCTGTCTCGGCCTGGAGGCGAGTCCGGAGCTGGGCCTCATCACGGCGCACCACGGCTACTTCGTGGGTGACGAGCCGAAGATCCTGACCCGCTGGCATCACAGGATGGACGGGGAGGGCGCCATGCACCTCGCCATCGAGGTGGAGGTGGCCGCCGACATGCCCTCCCTGCCGCGCATCGGTGCCCGGCTCTGGCTGGCCGATGAACCGGCCGAAGGTGCCCCGGTGAGCTGGCTGGGGCTTGGCCCCCACGAGAATTACCCGGATCGCCGGCTCGCCGCCGATCTCGGTCGCTGGCAATTGCCCATCGAGGCGTTGCACACCCCTTATGTCTTCCCGACCGACAACGGACTGCGCTGCGATACCCGCGCACTGCAACTGGGGGATCTGGCGGTGGAGGGGCGCTTCCACTTCAGCGTCAGCCGCTACAGTCAGCAGCAGCTGGCCGAAGCCCGTCACCAGACCGATCTGGTGGCCCTGGGGGGCACGCACCTGTGCCTCGATGGCTTCCACATGGGGGTCGGAGGCGACGACTCCTGGAGCCAGAGCGTGCGGCCCGAGTTCTGGCTGTTGCCGGGGCGTTATCACTGGCACTGCCGTCTGAGCTAGCCGGACCCGCCGTCGGGAGATGGCGAGATCCAAAGGCGGTTTCTCACGTAACTATTTAATTTTTAACAATATTACGGCTATGTAACAGAGTGTAAACGTTTTCATTTTGTTGCCAGGATCACAGACCGCCTCACAACAAACTGATTACATTAGGCTGGCGCCAGCTCAAACGGTGTACAGCATTCCCTACAAAAAACAGATAGAGATCGGAGCATAACAATGAAAAAACTCACGACAGTTGCCACCTTGCTGATGGGACTGATGGCGGGAGCCCAAGCCCAGGCCGATACCCGTATCGGGGTCACCGTCTACAAGTACGACGACAACTTCATGGCCGTGGTGCGCAAGGCCATCGAGAAAGAAGCGGCGGCCACCCCGGGTGTGGAACTGCTGATGAACGACTCCCAGAACGACCAGTCCAAGCAGAACGACCAGATCGACGTACTGCTGGCCAAGGGCGTGAAGGCCCTGGCCATCAACCTGGTTGACCCGGCGGCGGCCCCTGTCGTGATTGAGAAAGCCCGTGCGGACGAGATCCCCGTGGTCTTCTACAACAAGGAGCCGAGCGCGGCCGACCTGGCCAGCTATGACAAGGCCTACTACGTTGGCACCGACTCCAAGGAGTCCGGAATCATTCAGGGCCAGCTGATCGCCAAGCACTGGAAAGCGCACCCCGAGTGGGATCTGAACAAGGATGGCGTCATCCAGTTCGTGCTGCTCAAGGGTGAGCCTGGCCACCCGGATGCGGAAGCCCGCACCACCTACGTCGTCAAGACCTTGAACGATGGCGGCATCAAGACCGAGCAGCTGCACATGGATACCGGTATGTGGGATACCGCCATGGCCAAGGACAAGATGGACGCCTGGATCTCCGGTCCGAACGCCAACAAGATCGAAGTGGTCATCGCCAACAACGACGGCATGGCGATGGGCGCCGTGGAATCCCTGAAGGCCCAGGGCAAGACCGCCATCCCGGTGTTCGGTGTTGACGCCCTGCCGGAAGCCCTGGCCATGGTCAAGAGCGGTGCCATGGCCGGTACCGTGCTGAACGATGCGGCCAACCAGGCCAAGGCCACCTTCGAGCTGACCAAGAACCTGGCCGAAGGCAAGCCGGCCGGTGAAGGCACCAACTGGAAGATCGACAACAAGGTCGTCCGCGTTGCCTACGTGGGCGTAGACAAAGACAACCTGTCCCAATTCGAGTAATTCCTCCCCTCAGGGCAAGGGAGATCCCCTTGCCCTCTTTTCAACCAGATGTGATGGCTGATATGACAACACGGCAACAATCAGAATGGCTGTTGGAGATGATTGACGTCAGTAAGAGCTTTCCTGGCGTCAAGGCACTCGATAATGTCAATTTACGGGTCCGTCCTCATTCTGTGCATGCGTTGATGGGCGAGAATGGCGCAGGGAAGTCCACGCTGCTCAAGTGCCTGTTCGGCATCTACGAGAAGGATCAGGGCAAGATCTTCTTCAAGGGACAGGAGATCAACTTCACCTCGTCCAAAGAGGCGCTGGAGAATGGCGTTTCCATGGTGCACCAGGAGCTGAACCTGGTACTGCAACGCACCGTGATGGACAACATGTGGCTCGGCCGCTATCCCACCAAGGGACTGTTTGTCGACCACGGCAAGATGTATCAGGACACCAAGCATATCTTCGAGGAGCTGGACATCGACATCGACCCCAGGGTCAAGGTCGGCACCCTGTCGGTTTCCCAGATGCAGATGATCGAGATTGCCAAGGCATTCTCCTATGACGCCAAGATCGTCATCATGGACGAACCCACCTCCTCCCTGACCGAGAAAGAGGTCAACCACCTCTTCAAGATCATCAACAAGCTCAAGGAGAAGGGGTGCGGCATCGTCTACATCTCCCACAAGATGGAAGAGATCTTCCAGCTCTGTGACGAGATCACCATATTGCGGGATGGCCAGTGGGTGGCGACCCAGCCCCTCAAGGGCATGACCATGGATCAGATCATCGGCATGATGGTCGGCCGCGAGCTCACCCAGCGCTTCCCGGAAAAAACCAACCAGCCCAAAGAGGTGATCCTCGAGGTCGAGCACCTGACGGCCAAGAACCAGCCTTCCATCAAGGACGTGACCTTCAACCTGCACAAGGGGGAGATCCTCGGCATCGCCGGTCTGGTGGGGGCCAAGCGCACCGACATCGTGGAGACCCTGTTCGGCATCCGCGATCGCAGCGAAGGGACCATCAAGCTGCACGGCAAAGAGGTGGCGAACCACAACGCCCACGAGGCGATCCAGAACGGCTTCGCCCTGGTGACCGAGGAGCGCCGCTCCACCGGGATCTATTCACGCCTCGACATCGCCTTCAACTCCCTGATCGCCAACATGGACAACTACAAGGGATCCATGGGGCTGCTCAGCGACAACAAGATGAAGAGCGATACCCAGTGGGTCATCGACTCCATGCGGGTCAAGACACCGACCCAGCAGACCCAGATCGGCTCCCTCTCCGGTGGCAACCAGCAGAAGGTGATCATCGGTCGCTGGCTGCTGACCCAGCCCGAGATCCTGATGCTGGATGAACCGACCCGGGGTATCGACGTCGGCGCCAAGTTCGAGATCTACCAGCTCATCCTGGAGCTGGCGAAGAAGGACAAGGGCATCGTCATCATCTCCTCCGAAATGCCGGAACTGCTCGGCATCACGGACCGCATCATGGTCATGAGCAATGGCCGGGTCGCGGGGATCGTCAACACCAAAGAAACTGACCAGAGCGAGATCCTGCGCCTGGCATCTCTGTACCTATAAAGACAGGAAGACATTATGGAGTCGGCTAAAAATTTCAATCTGATGCAGGCGCTCAAAGAGAACGGCATCTATGTGGTGTTGCTGGTGTTGCTCATGATCATCGTGATCAAGGAGCCCTCCTTCCTCAGCCTCACCAACCTCAGCAACATCCTGACCCAGTCCTCGGTACGGGTCATCATTGCCCTCGGGGTGGCGGGCATCATCATCACCCAGGGTACTGACCTGTCGGCCGGTCGCCAGGTCGGCCTGGCAGCGCTGATCGCGGCCACCATGCTGCAGGCCCTGACCAACGTCAACAAGGTCTTCCCCACCCTGGGGGAGGTGCCCATTCCGGCGGTGATCCTGCTGGTGTGCGTGGTGGGCGCCCTGATTGGTCTGGTCAACGGCCTGATCGTCGCCTACCTGAACGTGACGCCCTTCATCACCACCCTGGGCACCATGATCATCGTTTACGGCATCAACTCCCTCTATTTCGACTCCGTGGGGGCTTCTCCGGTAGCCGGGTTTGATCCTCGCTTCTCCAACTTTGCGCAGGGCTTCATCCGGATTGGTGGGTTCAAGCTCTCGTACCTGACCTTCTATGCGGCCATCGCCAGCGTCTTCGTCTGGGTGCTGTGGAACAAGACCCGCTTTGGTAAGAACATCTTCGCCATCGGTGGCAACCCGGAAGCGGCCAAGGTGTCCGGCGTCAACGTCGCCGTCAACCTGGTGGTCATCTATGCCCTGGCCGGTGTCTTCTACGCCTTCGGCGGCATGCTGGAAGCGGGGCGGATCGGCAGTGCCACCAACAACCTCGGCTTCATGTACGAGCTGGATGCCATCGCGGCCTGCGTGGTGGGGGGCGTTTCGTTTGCCGGCGGTGTGGGAACTGTCGCGGGTGTGATCACCGGCGTACTTATCTTCACGCTGATCAACTATGGTTTGACCTACATCGGTGTCAGCCCTTACTGGCAGTTCATCATCAAGGGCGGCATCATCATCCTGGCGGTAGCCCTGGACTCCATGAAGTACGCCAAGAAGAAGTAAGCATTGGCAGGGAGGGCCGGGTCATCCCGGCCCTTTCTCTTTGGAGGGACCCATACCATGGCATTCAAAGTCAAAATCAACGTACTGTTGCTGCTCGCCATTCTGGTCACCATCGGTACCGCCTGGTTCAGCGTCAACCATTTCATCAGCGGCTACATCCGCACCCAGGCCACCCAGAACATCAACGAGCAGATCACCCTGGTCAGGGAGAAGCTGGCGGGTGACATCAACCAGAAGGTGCTGCTGGCCGCCAACCTCAACCTCGGGGTGACCAGCGTCAAGAAGGCGCTGCAGGAGACCGGCTTTCACAACATCGTCAAGCTCATTGGCGACATGGCATTCGACGCGAACGGGATCATCGACGACAAGGCTAGGGTTGATGCCCTGCGCAAGCTGATCCCCGCCGCCAACAACCAGATCACCGTCAGCCCGCTGGAGCAGCTGGACGGCAAACCAGTCATCTCCATCCTGGTGCCGCGCGGTGCAGACTCAGCCTACCTCTACTACCTCGACATGAGCGAGTTCAAGACGCTGCTGACCAAGGTAAGCGGGGAAGGGCGTTACTTCTCCCTCACCGACAGTCAGGGACAGGTGCTCTACAGCAGCAAGCCCCAGGGAGAGAGCGAGAGCCGCCCCAACAAGCTGGATATTCGCGGCAGCGAGTGGACCCTGACCGGTTATGTGGATCTCGACTATATCCGGGCCATGACCCAGGCGCTCAACGGCAAGATCACCCTGGCCCTGCTCGGGGTGGCGGCGCTGGTACTGGCCCTCTCCATGGTGGCCCTCAATCTGGCCTATAGACCCATCCTCTCCCTGCGCGACCTGGTACAGGAGCTCTCCCAGGGCAATGGGGATCTGACCCGCCGGCTCACGGTGACCAGCAAGGATGATCTCGGCCAGATCTCGGCGGGCATCAACCGTTTCATCGAGCAGTTGCAGGGCATGATGGGGGAGGTGAGACAAGCGAGCGGCCAGCTCAATGAAGGGATATCGGCATTGGCGAGGCAGACGGGGTCGGCCCAGGGCCTGCTGGCCGAGCATGTGCGGGAGACCGAACAGGTGGTCACCGCTATCAACGAGATGAGCCGTACTGCCGTCTCGGTATCGGAGAGCGCGGCCAATACTGCCCAGCTGACCGGCCAGAGCCAGCAACTGGCCAACCAGTCGCGTCAGGTGGTGGATCAGGCCATGGCCAGCGTCACTGCGCTGGTGACGGAGGTGGAGGCCACGGCACACTCCATCGAAGCCATGCAGCAGGATGTGCAGCAGATAGGCTCGATTCTCGGGGTCATCGGTGGCATCGCAGAGCAGACCAACCTGCTGGCCCTCAACGCTGCCATCGAGGCAGCCCGGGCTGGTGAGCAGGGGCGGGGGTTTGCGGTGGTGGCGGACGAAGTGCGCTCTCTGGCGGGACGCACCCAGAAGAGCACTGCCGAGATCCAGACCATGCTGACCCGGCTGCAACGGGGCACCCAGACCGTGGTGGCCGCCATGGGCAACACCCGACAGAGCTGCCAGGATGCGGCGGAAAACACCAGCAAGGTGAATGCGTCACTGGATCTGATGGCGGGAGAAGTGGTGGAGATCAACGATCTCATCAGCCATATCGCCACGGCCGCGGAGGAGCAGAGTGCCGTTGCCGAGGAGATCAATCGCAACATGAGTGCCATCGCCGAGGTGATCACCCAGCTCAAGGGGAATGGCGAGCGCACCGTGGACAGCTCGAACGCCATGCAGCGTACCTATGACAGGCTGCGGGAGATAGTGGGGCACTTCCGGCTGGAATAGCGCCGGCTGGGCGAGTCCCGGTTACCCTGGCCAGCAATGCCGTGGTCGGGGTGACCCATCAGCGGGCAGACGTGAAAAATACCCAAAAAAGATGGGGGCGACTTGCGTCGCCCCCGATAGTCTTATCGCTCATATCCTTGAACGAAGTTGCTCCCTGCAATCCCTGACTATACCTCTTCCTTTAGGTTTCCCCTTCCCAATCCTTTGGGGTGTCCTTTAGCCATCATGGCCTGACGAGTCATCCGTTCCCGTCGCACTTTCTCCGTCCTGGGAGGTGTCCTTTACCACATCCTGTGGTGAGTCCATTTGCCCAACCCTGGCAGCCAGTCTTCCTGACCGACTTCATTGCGTCCGTGCAGGAGTAACTATAAGGATTTCGCGCAGGGCGACAATGACATGCTGAAAAACGTTTTATTCAAACTGGTTTCCCGCGAAAGGATAATGAAGTTATCTTTTTTAAAATCATGGTTTTAATGATCTCTCATGCTGTTTTTTCACGCGCATCTTCCGACTATGGCGAGATTTTTGTTGGCACTTTGCTTACTCAGTCTATGGCGAATGTCTCACAAGGCGTTTAACTGCGGTTCAGAATCCGGGGAGGCCGGTCAGTGTCGATCGCAGATGAGGGGGGAGGAGGGCAACGGGCATGATGCAGGTGGCGTGGTCCGGATCCCATTCAGGAGGTAAAGGAGGGAAAGCTGAGATGACCCAAGAGGAGATCGCCTCCCCTTGGGCGAGAGGGTCAGGGGTGCTGGCTGCCACCGTACCATTGGCATAGGTAGGCGGGTACCAGCATCTGGGGTGCCTGGTCAACGTGACAGACCACCAGCGGCATGGCGGGGGCTCCCTGGGCATGCACCAGGGCCGGTGTCATGGGCAGGACCAGGGCGACGAACAGAAACAGCGACGGGATCTTCATGGTTATCTCCTTGGTGACGGGAACGAATGTGACAAGCATCACTTTTTGAGTTAAGGCGAACCCGAAATCGGCGCAAGGTGACTGAAAAAATTCAACTAATGAAAAAACTTTGAATCCCGGTTGCACTCCGGTCGGTGAAAAAGTCGCCATCAGGATGCGTGCAAAATGCATATCCATATAAAAGAGATAGTGCACACGACTTGGCGATGAGGCTCGCCATCTGGCCCGGTTGGGCCGCCATGATCTGGGACAAGAGATGGATTATTCAGCGATAAAGGAGCAGGTGATTATTTATGTGAGAGCAAACGGGATGATAAGCGAGGATAAATTCAAAGGTGGGTGAGCTTTATTCAAAAAATGAGCGCTTTGATTTTAATACAATGATTTATTTGATGTTTTTTATTGGTGGCTATCCATTTCTGGATATCATGGATGAATGAAATTGCGCTCTTTGTGGAATATGTTGGGGCTTTATTGCGTATTTATGCCGGATGGAGGGTGAGGGAAATGTCAGATATGTAAACTCCATCATAAATTAACTTCTGAATTTATGCAGTCTCGGGTGAATGTGATCAATGTCCAAGTTTGGTGGAGTTGCCAGACCTAATCTCTGCGTCGAAAGGCAAGGGCAGGATAGAACACAAGCCGAGTACCCTACATAAAGAATATCCCGCCTTAGCCACGAGCCTGAATAGAAGGAATCTATTCAATCACTCGCAGGGACCACTGCTAGACGGAATATCATCATGAGCAAATTTTATGTGGGTTCTGAAGTTGGCCAGTTGCGCCGTGTCATGTTGCACCGCCCCAACCTCAGTCTGAAGCGTCTGACCCCTTCCAACTGCCAGGATCTGCTGTTTGACGACGTCCTGTCCGTGGAACGTGCCGGTCAGGAGCACGACAAATTCGCTCAGGTACTGCGCGATCAGAATGTCGAAGTCTTCCTCCTGACCAATCTGCTGGCGGAAACCCTGGACGTGCCGGAAGCCAAAGCCTGGCTGCTGCAACACCAGGTCTCCGACTATCGCCTCGGCACTGCCCTGGCCAACGACGTGCGCTGCTTCCTGGCGGACATGCCTCACCGCGAGCTGGCCCGCATCCTCTCCGGCGGCCTCACCTACTCCGAGATGCCCTACAGCGGCGTCAACATGGTGGTCGGCATGCATGCCCCGACCGATTTCATCATCGAACCGCTGCCCAACCACCTCTTCACCCGCGACACCTCCTGCTGGGTCTATGGCGGCGTCTCCATCAACCCCATGGCCAAGGCCGCCCGTCGTCGCGAGACCAACCACGTGAAGGCCATCTACCGCTGGCACCCGCAGTTTGCCGGTCAGGAGTTCATCAAGTACTTCGGTGACGAGGAGCGCGACTACGACAACTCCACCATCGAAGGGGGCGACGTCCTGGTCATCGGCCGAGGCGCCGTGCTCATCGGCATGTCCGAGCGCACCACGCCGCAAGGGGTGGAGCATCTGGCCCGCAGCCTGTTCAAGCACGGTCAGGCCAAGCAGGTCATCGCCATGGAGCTGCCGAAACACCGCAGCTGCATGCACCTCGACACCGTCATGACCCACATGGATGTCGACACCTTCTCCGTCTATCCGGAAGTCATCCGCAAGGATGTGAACTGCTGGAGCCTGACCCCGGGCGGAGCCACCGGGATGAACATCAAGGAAGAGGGTTACTTCGTGACCGCCATCGAGAAGGCGCTGGGGGTGGATCAGCTCAGGCTCATCACCACCGGCGGCGACAGCTTCGAGGCCGAGCGGGAGCAGTGGAACGACGCCAACAACGTGCTGACCGTGCGCCCCGGCGTGGTGGTGGGTTACGAGCGCAACACCTACACCAACGAGAAGTACGACAAGGCCGGCATCACTGTGCTGCCCATCCCGGGTGAAGAGCTGGGACGTGGCCGCGGCGGCGCCCGCTGCATGAGCTGCCCGATGGAACGTGACGGCATCTGACAAGACGGCGTGGCGCCGGCAGAGGCTGGCGCCACACACACCCGAACTCGAGAGTAACACCCATGAAAAAACCAACTGTCGTCGTCGCCCTGGGGGGCAATGCCCTGCTCCGCCGCGGTGAACCTCTGGAAGCCGACATCCAGCGCAAGAACATCGCCACCGCCGCCAAGACCATCGCCCGCATCGCCGAGGATTACAACGTGGTGCTGGTGCACGGCAACGGCCCGCAAGTCGGCCTGCTGGCCCTGCAGAACAGCGCCTACACCAAGGTCTCCCCCTATCCCCTGGATGTGCTGGGTGCCGAGTCCCAGGGCATGATCGGCTACATGCTGATCCAGGAGTTGAAGAACCTGATGCCGAGCCGCAACGTCACCGCGCTGCTGACCCAGGTGCAGGTTGATCCCCAGGATCCGGCGTTTGCCAACCCGACCAAGTTCATCGGCCCCGTCTACGAAGAGGCGGAAGCCCGCACCCTGGCTGCCGAGAAGCACTGGGTGGTCAAGGCCGACGGCAAGTTCTTCCGCCGTGTGGTGCCGTCCCCGCTGCCCCAGCGCATCGTCGAAGGCGACGCCATCGAAACCCTGATCGCCCAGGGTCACCTCATCATCTGTACCGGTGGTGGTGGTATCCCGGTGACCTGGGATGGCCAGAGCCTGACCGGCATCGAGGCCGTCATCGACAAGGACATGTCTGCCGCCTACCTGGCCAAGCAGATCAAGGCCGACGCCCTGCTGATCCTGACCGACGCCGATGCCGTCTATCTGGATTGGGGCAAGCCGACCCAGCGTCCGCTGCGGGTCACCAGCCCGGACGAGCTGGCGGGCGTCAAGTTCGATGCCGGCTCCATGGGGCCCAAGGTCGAAGCCTCCTGCGAATTCGTCAAGGCGACCGGCGGCATGGTCGGCATCGGCTCCCTGGAAGATGGCCTCGCCATCCTCAAGGGGGAAGCCGGCACCAACATCGTCGCCACCAATACCGTCAATGCCTGAGTCGTTGAATCACTGCGTAGTCAATAACACTGCCCGAATTGGTCTGACACAAATATAGAGAGAACTCATCATGGCTTTTAATCTGCGTAACCGTAACTTCCTGAAACTGCTGGACTTCACCCCGCGCGAAATCCAATACATGATCGACTTGGCCATCGACCTGAAGAAGGCCAAATACGGTGGCTATGAGCGCAAGCACCTCACCGGCAAGAACATCGCCCTGATCTTCGAGAAGACCTCCACCCGCACCCGCTGTGCGTTTGAAGTGGCGGCCTTCGACCAGGGCGCCCAGGTCTCCTACCTCGGCCCGAGCGGTTCCCAGATCGGTCACAAGGAGTCCATGAAGGACACCGCCCGGGTGCTGGGCCGCATGTATGACGGCATCGAATACCGTGGCTACGGCCAGGAGATCGTGGAAGAGCTGGGGGCCTACGCCGGCGTCCCGGTCTGGAACGGCCTGACCAACGAATTCCACCCGACCCAGATCCTGGCGGACTTCATGACCATGCTGGAGCACGGCAAGGGCAAGCGTCTGGATCAGATCAAGTTCGCCTACCTGGGTGATGCCCGCAACAACATGGGCAACTCCCTGATGGTGGGTGCCGCCAAGATGGGCATGGACATCCGTCTGGTGGCGCCGAAAGCCTTCTGGCCGGAAGAGGAGCTGGTTGCCACCTGCCGCCTCATCGCCGAAGAGACCGGTGCGCGCATCCACCTGACCGAAGACGTGAAAGAAGGTGTGCTGGGTGCCGACTTCCTCTACACCGACGTCTGGGTCTCCATGGGTGAAGCGAAGGAAGCCTGGGATCAACGGGTGAAACTGATGACCCCGTATCAGGTCAACATGGACGTCATCAACGCCACCAAGAACCCGGATGTGAAGTTCATGCACTGCCTGCCGGCGTTCCACAACGACGAGACCACCATGGGCAAGGAAGTGGCCGACAAATATGGCATGAAGGGCCTGGAAGTGACCGAGGACGTGTTCGAATCCGAGCACAGCATCGTGTTCGACGAGGCGGAAAACCGGATGCACACCATCAAGGCAGTGATGGTGGCTACGCTGGGCGACTGACGTCGTCAGTGGTGCCGGGGGGTGACCCCCGGCTTTTCAACCATGTGACAGCGGCATAATACCTCCAACCCTACGACCCGCAGCCTGCATGGATACCACACCCACAGAAGGAAGCTGGACCATGACCAAATTCAAGTTCCCGTCAGCCTACACGATACTGTTTGTGCTGATCGCCCTGGTGGCCGCCCTGAGCTGGATAGTGCCGGCCGGCAAATACGAGATGACCATGAACGAGGCCCTCGGCAAGGAAGTGCCGGTGGCCGGTACCTACAAGCTGGTGGATGCCAATCCCCAGGGGATCGTCGACGTGCTGCTGGCACCCATCGACGGTCTCTACAACCACGACACCTATGAGGCTGGCGCCATCGACGTCTCCCTCTTCATCCTGATCATCGGTGGCTTCCTTGGCATCGTGACCAAGACCGGCGCCATCGATGCCGGTATCGAGCGCGTCACCGATCGCCTGCGTGGCCGTGAAGAGTGGATGATCCCCATCCTGATGGCGCTGTTCGCCGCAGGGGGCACCATCTACGGCATGGCGGAAGAGTCCCTGCCGTTCTACACCCTGCTGGTGCCGGTAATGATGGCCGCCCGCTTCGACCCCGTGGTCGCTGCCGCGACCGTGCTGCTGGGGGCCGGTATCGGTACCCTGGGCTCCACCATCAACCCGTTCGCCACCGTGATCGCCGCCAACGCGGCCGGCATCTCCTTCACCGACGGCATCTGGTTGCGGGTCGCCATGCTGGTGGCCGGCTGGCTGATCTGCGTGGCCTATGTGATGCGTTACGCCAAGATGGTGCGAAGCGACCCCAGCAAATCCCTGGTGGCCGACAAGTGGGAAGAGAACCGTGCCCACTTCCTCGGCAACAAGAGCGACCAGATGCTGGAGTTCACCACCACCCGCAAGATCGTGCTGGGTATCTTCGTCGCCGCCTTTGCCGTGATGATCTACGGGGTGGCCGTGCTGGGCTGGTGGATGGCGCAGATCTCCGGCGTCTTCCTGGCTGCCGCCATCATCGTCGGCGTCATCTCCCGCATGAGCGAGGAGGAGCTGACCTCCAACTTCATCGACGGTGCTCGTGACCTGCTCGGCGTGGCCCTCATCATCGGTATCGCCCGCGGTATCGTGGTGGTGATGGACAACGGCATGATCACCCACACCATTTTGCACAGTGCAGAGGGGATAGTGACCGGCCTCTCCACCATCGTCTTCATCAACGTGATGTTCGTGCTGGAAGTGGTGCTCTCCTTCCTAGTGCCGTCCTCCTCCGGTCTGGCGGTGCTGACCATGCCGATCATGGCGCCGCTCGCCGACTTCGCCAACGTGGGCCGCGAGCTGGTGGTCACCGCCTATCAGTCCGCTTCCGGCCTGGTGAACCTGGTGACCCCGACCTCCGCCGTGGTCATGGGGGGACTGGCCATCGCCAAGGTGCCCTATGTGCGCTGGCTGAAGTGGGTGGCCCCGCTGCTCGGCATGCTGACTGTGCTGATCGTGCTCTGCCTGAGCCTGGGTGCCGTGCTGGCATGAATGCCGACAGACATAGGGACAACAACGGGAGCCTGGGGCTCCCGTTTTTTATGGCTGGCAAGGCGGGGCGCCCGGGCTCTCCCGTGGTCTGACTCCTTGCCGCGCGGGCAACAAAAAGGCGACCCCGGGGTCGCCTTCTGGCATCCAGCAGGGGTCAGCGGGCGTTTTCCAGGGTGCGCACCACGGCGGCGTGAGCCTGGCGGGTGCGGCTGATGTGGCGCGGGGCGATCAGTACCACGTCGTTGCCGGCCACGGCCCCCAGGATCTCGGGATTGGCGTTGCGATCCAGCAGGCGAGCCACCACGGTAGCGGCCCCCGGGGTGGTATGCACCAGCACCATCTGCTGGTTGTGGACCACGGCGCGCACCATGTCGTGGATGGAGCGGGTGCTGCCGGCGGGCTCCAGCTGCTCGTCCACCAGGGTGTAGACCTTCTTGCCGTTGGCGTTCTGGGCCTTGGCGACCCCGAGACGGCGCAGCAGGCGGGAAATGGTGGACTGGCTGATGTCCGCAAAACCGCGGGCGGAGAGCTCGCGGCGGATCTCCTCCTGGGTGCTGTAACAGTGCTGGCCGATGATCTGGCGGCAGGCGTCGAGCTGGGCCAGGTCGGACTCTGGTTCTGCTGGGCGGCTGAGGGTGTTGACCATGGCGACTTCCTTTGGCGATGAGCGATGGCGGTCTCGCCCAGTCTGTCGTTCCGGCTTTTCATAGCGAAAAACACTAATGAGGAGCACTCAAGCAGGGGATGAGCGAGGTATATCCATTACGGGATGGCAAATTATAACCAAAGGGGGAATAAGTGATGTGACAGGGTTCAAAAATGGGCCCGATAGGGCCCACATGGATATCCTTTGTCGGCAGGAAATCAGTAGCGTTCGCTGACGATGTCCTGGGTGAAGGACTTCTCGCAGTATTTGCACTTCATCCGCACCGCCCCTTTCACCTCGCGCACCCGGAAGTAGCTTTCCACCGGTTCGTTGTGGGAGATGCAGTTGGAGTTGGGGCAGTGGAAGACCCCTTCGATGAACTCCGGCAGCGCCAGCTGGTGCTTCTTCACCACCACGAAGTCTTCGATGATGTTGACGGTCGCCTTGGGGGCGAACAGGGCGAGCTGGTTGGCCTGCTGCTCGGTCAGACGGGTGTTCTCGATCTTGATGAGATCCTTCTTGCCGAGGGCGCCGGATTTGAGGTTGAAGCCGACGGTGATCCGCTCCTGGGTCTCGATCAGCTGGAACAGCTTGAGGATCTTGATGCCCTGGCCGGCGGGGACGTGGTCGATGACGGAGCCGTGACGGATGGCTTCGACTTGCAGTTGGTTCTTCTCGGACATGATGTTCCCCTTTCCCTTAGACGGTTTCGTTCAGTACCAGTGCCAGCAGTGCCTGGCGGGCATAGACCCCGTTCTCCGCCTGCTGGAAGTAGTAGGCGTGGGGGGTCTTGTCGACGGCGACCTCGATCTCGTCAACCCGGGGCAGGGGATGGAGGATCTTCATGGTGGGCTTGGCCCCTTCCAGGGTCGCCAGCTCCAGCACGAACTTGGCGGCCATGTGCTTGTACTCGGTCTCGTCGAAGCGCTCCTTCTGGACGCGGGTCATGTAGAGGATGTCGAGCTCCGGCATCACCTCTTCCATGGTCTCGTGCACGCTGAAGCGGATGCCCTTCTCTTCCAGCTCCTCGCAGAGGTAGTCCGGCATGGCCAGCGCCTCCGGCGAGATGAAGAAGAAGCGGCAGTTGAACAGGCTCAGGGCCTGGGCCAGGGAGTGGACGGTGCGGCCGTACTTCAGGTCACCGACGAAGGCGACGTTGAGGCCGTCCAGCTTGCCTTGGGTCTCGTGGATGGAGAAGAGGTCGAGCAGGGTCTGGGTGGGATGCTGGTTGGAGCCGTCACCGCCGTTGATGACCGGCACCCGGGAGAACTCGGAGGCCAGACGGGCTGCCCCTTCCTTCGGGTGGCGCATCACCACCGCATCGGTGTAGGAGCCGATGATCTTGATGGAGTCGGCCAGAGTCTCGCCCTTCTTGGCGCTGGTGTTGCCGCCGTCGGCGAAGCCGATGATGTTGCCGCCCAGGCGCTGGACCGCGGTCTCGAAGGAGAGACGGGTGCGGGTGGAGGCTTCGAAGAAGCAACTGGCGACCAGCTTGTCTTTCAGCAGGCGGCTGTCGGGTTCGGCCTTCAACCGCTGTGCGGTGGCGACCACCAGTTCCATGTCGGACCGGGTCAGATCCGAGATGGAGATGACGTGTTTGTTATAGAGTGGATTGGTCATCGTCTGCATTCCCTTTGGCATCAATGAAGGTTTTTCCGGCACAAAAAAAAGCCCCTGAAACAGGGGCTCTTTTCAAAAAAAACGGGGGATCTGTGGGACGGGAACCGGAAACAACGGGGCCGCTCTGGTGCGCTCCACCCGTCTGCAAGGCTGCTTTTTTCATCAAAAACGGCATTGTCCTGTCCCGACCTTTTTCAAAACCGCACCGATTATAGGGCTGGTTTTTGAATTGTCAAAAATTTATTTCAGAGGCAGGATTTGGTCGGAAAAACGTTTAAGTGTCGCGAACGGGTCGACAAATCCAGAGTGCGTGCTGCGCCTGCAAGGGGGCGCCATCGGCGGCCATGCTGCGCAGGTAGCCGAGCCTGTGGTGCCCCTCCAGCAGGCAGTAGGGATGGGGCAGGGGGTGACCGTCCGGGTAGCAGGTGCCCGGGGCGGTGGCGAGGACGATGACAGGCTCGGACCAGGTGCCCCGGCGCAGCATGTCATCGCCGAGCCAGGAGCGGCGCACGTAGCGGTTGCTGCGCAGCATCTCGCCCCAGCGATCGATCACCTCCATGTGGCGGGAGTCTATCTGCTCGATAATCTGCGCGGTGGGCCAGTGCTCGCACTCGAACTGGTGGCTGGCGAGATCGATAAAGCTCCAGTTGGATTCAAAACCGCGCCAATGACGGTAAATCCACTGGGCGAGCACATTGGAGGGAATGGAGGGCACCAGGGGAGAGACTCTGTCCAGATAGTCGGCCAGGGTCTCCGTCTTGCGCTCATCCCGGAAGTTGAGGGGCGCAAGCTGTTGCAGCAGTCGGTAATTGAGCATGGGCAGCCTCCCTGAGCCTGGTTTCACCCTACCCCCATTTGTGTCCCATTCCTACCCCGTCGGGGCTGCAAATACAGCAGCTTACCCCCGCTCCTTGTTGGAATTGCGGGGATCTGCTCGTCATTTGTTCGATCGCATCGAAAGTGAGAAAAAAAGCCTTTACCTTTGACCTCCGCTTTGTATACTACGCCTCGTTTGTTGCAGGGGCGTAGTTCCAATTGGTAGAACAGCGGTCTCCAAAACCGATGGTTGCGGGTTCGAGTCCTGCCGCCCCTGCCATTTTTCAGAAAGGCCAGCTCATTGAGCTGGCCTTTCGCATTTCCGGCGTTTGCCACCGTCTCCGTTAGCCTCTTTTTCCCCGCTTCGCCGCTGCCATTTCTGCCAATGGAGGCCGCTTTTCCCCTGTGCTACACCTTGCTTCCTGCCAGATGGCGCCCTCAGGCGCATCGCATCCGGCGGGCCCAAGGCGCTTCAACAAGGAGAGAGCGATGAACAAGGCAGTGGATACGCGTCACCCCCATGCCCATGCCGGTGGCTGGGTCCCCCGGGATCAGGCCCATGTGGCGCGCTGGGTACAGCGGCTGCGTCAGGCGGTCACCCGCCAGCCTCGCCCGCTGGTGGCCCCGATCGCCGGATTGAAGGCGCTGGTGGAGCAGGATCCCCTCCTGCATCAGCAGGCCCAGGGGATGTTTGACGAGGCGTGGCAGCACGAGCACAGCACGCCGCTCGGTCAGGTCCAGGTGCGCAGCTTCGATGAGTTCCTGCAACTGCTCAACGGCATCATGACCACGGCCCCGGAAGCCTATCAGGATGTGCAGACCCAGGAGCCCGCCGGGCTGATCGGATTCCCCATCAATGCCCTGCTCAACTGGCCCATGGCGACGGCCGCCGGGTACGACTTTTTCGCCAATGCGCTGGTGAACCAGCAACTGCGCAAGATCCTCGGCTACTGGGCCGACTTCCTGCAAAGTTCCGCGTCCCGTTATGTGCTGACGGAGTCGGTGAGCCCCCTGGATCGCCAGACCCTGATCGTCCCCTGGCTGGGTGACGTGGCGAAACGGGAGATGGTCCGGGTGGCGCAGGGGGCGCTCGGGGCCGGCGACAACCCCACCCCAGAGCGCTTCGAGGGGATCTTCCACACCGTGCCGGGAGAGGAATACGAGGGCTTCGCCAGCTGGGACGACTTCTTCACCCGCCGCTTCTGCCCCGGCGTGCGGCCGGTGACGGCCCCGGACGATGACAGCGTGATCGCCAACGCCTGCGAGTCGGCCCCGCTGCAGGTGGTGACCGGGGTAAGGCGGCAGGACGCCTTCTGGCTCAAGGGGCAGCCCTATTCTCTGGACAACCTGCTGGACTTCGACCCGCGCGCCGCCGCGTTCGAGGGGGGCACCCTCTATCAGGCCTTCCTCAGCGCCCTCAGCTATCACCGCTGGCACAGCCCGGTGAGCGGCACGGTGCGCTCGGTCAAGGTGGTCAACGGCAGCTACTACCTGGCCAACCGCCACCAGGGTTTCGACAGCCCGGCGGGGCCCGACCCCAGCGCCCCGAACCAGTCCCAGCCCTTCCTGACCGCGGTGGCGACCCGGGCACTCATCTTCATCGAGGCCGACAACCCCAAAATCGGCCTGATGTGCGTGGTGCCGGTGGGCATGGCGGAGGTGTCGAGCTGCGAGGTGACGGTGCAGCCGGGGCAGCGGATCGCGAAGGGGGAGCAGCTCGGCATGTTCCACTTCGGCGGCTCCACCCACTGCCTGCTGTTTCGCCCCGGTGTCGAGCTGGCGTTCGACTTTTACGGCCAGCAGCCGGGGCTGGAGGCGACCAACCTGAGGATCAACACGGCGCTGGCGCGGGTCAAATAACCCAGCCGCCGGACAGTAAAAGGCCGCCCTTGAGGCGCAATGCTGTTCACTTAAGAGAATTTGAGTTCCAGTCCACGTAGTATCAGGACAAAAAAGCGAGGGAGGCATGATGCCTCCCTCTTTCTATTGCAAGCCCCGCTGGATAAAGGCTGGAGGAAGATCGACTGGACACAGCCTTGCCCCCTCAACTCAAATCCAATTTATGAATAATCAGTCAAAAAAGTGCTTATCTGAACAGCATTGCGCCCTTGAGGCGGCCTTGTTGTTGTGAATCCCTCAGGGTTGTCGTTGCAGCAGGAGATCCAGATAGGCGCCTTCGATCAACCGGGAGGGCTCGATACCGAGACGCGCCATGATGTCGTGAGCTTCCTGCATCCCCACCTCGCGCGGCTCGTCATCTTCCAGCACCACTTCCAGTTCGAGGAAGTGACCCAGCCCTTCAACCCGGTCGAGATGGATCCGGGTTCTGCCCACCAGAAACAGGGTCCGCTGTTTTCGCACTCTGCCAATCTGGCCGCAAGCCAGGGTGAGCGTTTCCCTCAGCTTGTCCGGCTCGTTCGTTGGCGTGATGTGGTAGTAGCTCTCCTTCGGACCCTGTTGATCAGGCCTGCGGTAGAAGATGAGCTGGCCTGCCGACGGGGAGAGTGTCCGCAATTTGAAGCGGCCCGATTCACAGCGAAAGAAGGTATCGTCCTGGGCGATGTCGACGGGGCCCTTGTCGGCGATGGCCGCAGCTTTGGGGATAAGGTCATCGACCCCGGCTATGCGGGCTTTGATCTCGATATTTCGTGGCATGGCAGCGGGTTCTCCTTGAAAACGGGATACCCAATCTAGCACAGCCCACGTTGCCGAGAGGGGGGCACAGGGGGAGCACCAGTTCGGTTCCTGATGGATGCTCAACCCTGCCCGCCAACCCTCTTTGCAGACGCCTGAAACCGCCCTCAAGAGACAGGTCAGCGGGTGCTGGCCTGCTCTGCCGGTGCCTGCCCGTCATCCGCGACCTGACCTCATGGCCGCCTTAGGGCGGCCTTGTGGTGTCTGCGGGTGTCAGCATGGAATAGTGAACAGTCTGTTGCTGGTAGTGTGTTCTGTTGTTGATAGATGAAAAAATATCAGGATTCACTAAAGACCGTTCATCATTGTGCCGATAGAACTACCAAGATGGGGGTATTCCCGGCCCCCGGCTACCACAAGGATTCGTTGTCATGACTCTCTCGTTGCGCGGCAAGCTGCTCGCGGCCAGCCTGGGGGTAGTGCTGCTGATGGCAGCCCTGCTCGGTATTGTCGCCTTCCACACCCTCAAATCCCGCACCCTTGACGCCATCCAGAGCGAGGCGGTCAACTACGGCCACGCCCACTCGGTGGCCATCGGCAACTGGCTTGAGGATCGCAAGCACGCGGTCGACGCCCTGGCCGCCGTCATTGCGCACGACCCCGACACGGCCCTGGTGCCCCACCTGTTGCAGACCCGCACCTCCGGCGGTTTCGGCCTCACCTATTTTGGTTCGGCGCAGGGGGAGATGACCCGCCACGATCCCGCCCTCAACACCGCCAACTATGACCCCAGGGCCCGCCCCTGGTACCAGAACGCCGACAAGGCGGGCAAGCTCATCGTCACGCCGCCCTATGTCAGCGTGACCATGCAGCAGATGGTGGTGACCCTGGCCGAGCCGGTGAGCCACCAGGGCCGGGTGATCGGGGTGGCCGGGGCGGATCTCTCCCTCGACGCCCTCATCGACGAGGTGCTGGCCATGAAGGTGCAGGGAGAGGGCTACGCCATGCTGCTCGACCGCACCGGCCTCATCGTCGGCCACCCGAACAAGGAGCTGGCGCTCAAGCAGGTGGCGGAGCTGGATCCCGGCCTCACCGGGGCGGCGCTGGATGCGTGGAGCCGCGACGGCGAGCTGCACGGCGCCAACCTGAACGGGCGCGAGGTGCTGCTCTCGGTGCAGGGAGTGCCCGGCACCGACTGGCTGCTCGCCATGGTGATGTACAAGGAGGTGCTGGAGGCGCCGCTCGCCTCCCTGCTGTGGCAACTGGTGGGGCTGACCCTGGTGCTGCTGCTGGTGTTCGGTGCCCTGCTCATCGCTATGTTCAACTACCTGTTCGCGGATCTGGGACGGGTCTCCAGGGCGCTCGCCGACATCGCCCACGGGGAGGGGGATCTCACGGTGCAGATCGCCACCCGCAGCCAGGATGAGGTGGGGCAGCTGGCCCAGAACTTCAACCAGTTCGTGGCGCGACTGCACGGCATCGTCAGCCGGTTGCGGGACGTCACCGTCGATCTGGCGGCCCAGTCCCGCACCCAGGCGGCGGGGGCCGAGGCCCGCAGCCAGCGGGTGCGCCAGCAGCAGGACGAGATCGTCATGGTGGCGACCGCGGTGACCGAGATGGCCTCCGCCACCCAGGAGATCGCCGGCAACGCCGAATTTGCCGCCAACACCGCCGGCGATGCGGTGCGCCTCGCGGTGGCCGGCCAGTCACAGGTCGGCCAGAGCCAGCGCAGCATCACGGGGCTGGCGGGGGAGGTCTCCGACGCCAGCCAGACCATCCACGAGCTGGATGGCCACGCCCAGCAGATCAGCGGCATTCTGGCCACCATCAGCGGCATCGCCGAGCAGACCAATCTGCTGGCCCTGAACGCCGCCATCGAGGCGGCCCGGGCCGGGGAGCAGGGGCGCGGCTTTGCCGTGGTGGCGGATGAGGTGCGGGTGCTGTCGCGCCGCACCCACGACTCCACCGCCGAGATCCAGCAGATGATCGAGGCGCTGCAGCAGACCACCCGCAAGGCGGTGGGCGGCATGGAGACCAGCCGCCAGCTGGCGGGCACCAGCGTGGAGGATGCCGAAGCGGCGAATCTCAGCCTGGGCAGGATCAACGAGGCCATCGGCGCCATCAGCGACATGGCGACCCAGATCGCGGCGGCGGCCGAGGAGCAGACCTCGGTGACCGGCGAGATCAGCCGCAACACCGAGAACATCCGCCACGTCTCCCAGGCGCTGGCGGCCCAGGCTGGCGAAGAGGCCGCCCAGGCGGCCCAGCTCAAGTCTCTTACCGAGCGGCTGGAGCAGGAGATCGGGCGCTTCCGGCTCTAGGCTGGGACCCGGATGTGACAAAGGCGACCCCGGGGTCGCCTTTATTCATCCTGTGTATGGATAATATTTCACCATGCATCCGCTGAATAATGCCGGGTCCTGGCCCGGCAATCGGCCAGGCCAGGGGCTCAGAGGGGCTTGATGTAGCTGTAGAACTCGATATCCCGCTGGTAGCCGTGCCCCTCGTAGAGGGCCTGAGCCTGCCGGTTGTCGGTGGCGGTGCTCAGCATCAGGAAGGCGGCGCCCGTCTCCTGGCCGTGGCGATCGGCCCGCGCCAGCAGCGCCTGGGCCACCCCCTGCTGGCGGGCCGCCGGCGCCACGAACAGATCGTACAGCAGCCAGATGGGCTTCAGGGCGAGGGAGCAGAACAGGGGATAGAGGTGGGCAAATCCCAGCACCTCTCCCGCCTCGCTCTGGGCCACGAAGAGCACCGACTCCCCGGCGGTGCAGCGCTCCAGCAGGAAGGCTTCGGCGGCCTCGGGCCGGGCAGGCAGCCGGTAGAACGTCCGGTATTGCACGAACAGGGGGGTGACCCGGGGAATGTCCCCGGGGGTGGCCTGGAAGATCCTCATGGGGCGTTCCCCGCCGGATCCTGGCTGACCCAGATCAGCCGGTCGGTGGCAAAGCCGAGCCCCCGGGCCCGCTCGACCAGGGCCTCTACCTTCTCTTTGGGGGGATGGGGCGTGCGGGAGAGGATCCAGAGGTACTGGAGGTTGTAACTGCTCACCAGGGAGAGCTCATAGTCCGTCGCCAGCACGTTGTAGCTGCCGTAGAAGGGGCCGAAGAAGCTCACCTTGAGGCGCCCCTCGTCGCTGTCGCCCACGAAGTAGGCGCGCCCCTCGGCCTCGCGCCATTCCCCCTGTTCGTCCTGCCCCCGGTTGATCACCCTGACACCGCCGTCATCCCGCAGGCTGTAGGTGGCGGTGACCCGGTTCAGGCCGCGCTCGAAACCGTGATCGAGGCGGGCCACCTCGTACCAGGTGCCCAGGTAGCGGTCGAGCTGGAAGGGCTTGACCACCTGGTGCCCCGGTGGAATGCCGGTGCAGGCGGTGGCCAGCAGGGTCAGAACGAGCAGGATCAGTGTGCGCATGTCATCCCTCCACGATACGCAGTTGTCCCGAGCGGAAGCGTGCCGCGTGTTCGCTCGGGGTGTTGCCAAAGAAGCGTTTGTATTCGCGGCTGAACTGGGAGCCGCTCTCGTAGCCTACCTTGTCCGCCGCCACCCCGGCCTTGAGGCCGTCGTGCAGCATCATCAGCCGCGCCCGGTGCAGGCGCAGGGTCTTGATGTACTGCAGGGGCGAGGTGGCGGTGGCCGCCTTGAAGTGGTGGTGGAAGGCCGAGACGCTCATGTTCGCCTCCCGGGCCAGCTCCTCCACCGTCAGGTTCTCGGTAAAGCGCTGCTCCATGATACGCAGCACCCGGGCTATCTGGCTCACCTGGCTGTGACGGCTGGCCATGGCCAGCAGGGCGGGGGCCCCCCCTTCGTGCAGGGCGTGGAACAGGATCTCGCGCACTATCTGGGGCCCCAGCACCCGGGCGTGGAGCGGCTTGTCCATCACGTCGATGAGGCGTTCCACCGCGCAGAGCATGGTCTCGGAGAGGGGCACGGAGACCACGCCGCGACCCGGCTCCGCCGGGGCGGGGGCCGCGTCCCCCATCTCCAGCAGCAGGGCCTGCAGCGCCGCCACGTCGATCTCCACCGAGAGCCCCACCAGAGGGGATTCGGGGGAGGCAAAGCACTCGCACTCGCAGGGCAGCGGCAGGGTCATCATCAGGTAGTGCTCGGGGTCGTAGCGGAAGGTGAAGTCCGAGAGATAGCCCACCTTGTGCCCCTGCAGGATGATGATCATGCGCGGGCGGTAGAGCACCGGGATGCGGTCGTGATGCTCCGTGGTGTAGATGAGGTGCACGCCGGGCACGGGGGCGGCAGTGATCCCCGGGTGGGGTGCCAGGGCGGCGAGTCGGCTGGCGAGGGCGGACTGGTGGGTCGCCGCGATGGGCTGATTTGTACTCATTTATCCAGGCTCAGTAGAAATAGGCAAGAAATCGGCAGAAAGTTCCCTTGATGGTAGGAGGTTATAAGAGAAAAATGCAACCCATACCTTACCGACTACGACCACCCCGGGAGATCCCATGAACAACTTCATCCTGCACACCCCCACCAAGGTGCTGTTCGGCAAGGGCCAGGTGGCCCAGCTGCGCGGCCAGATCCCCAGCGACGCCCGCATCCTCGTCACCTACGGCGGCGGCAGCGTGGTGCGCAGCGGCCTGCTGGACCAGATCCGCAGCGAGCTGGCCGGCCTGACCCTGTTTGAATTTGGCGGCATCGAGCCCAACCCCACCTACGAGACCCTGATGGGAGCGGTCGAGTTGGCCCGCGCCGAGAAGGTCGACTTCCTGCTGGCGGTGGGTGGCGGCTCCGTGCTGGACGGCTCCAAGTTCATCGCCGCGGCCGCTCACTACGATCCGGCCAGGGATCCCTGGCACATCCTCGAGACCGTCGGGGGCGAGGTGGCCTCCGCCATTCCCCTGGGCAGCGTGCTGACCCTGCCGGCCACCGGTTCCGAGATGAACATGGGCGCCGTCATCACCCGCAAGAGCACAGGGGACAAGCAGCACTTCTTCTCGCCCTTCGTGATGCCGCGCTTCGCCGTGCTCGACCCCGTGCTCACCTACACCCTGCCCGCCCGTCAGGTGGCCAATGGGGTGGTGGATGCCTTCATCCACACCCTGGAGCAGTACCTCACCTACCCGGTGGATGCCAAGGTGCAGGATCGCTTTGCAGAAGGGCTGCTGCTGACCCTGGCGGAAGAGGGGCCCAAGGCGCTGGTGGAGCCGGAAAACTACGACGTGCGTGCCAACATCATGTGGAGCGCCACCCTGGCGCTGAACGGCCTGATCGGAGCCGGTGTGCCCCAGGACTGGGCCACCCACATGCTGGGCCACGAGATCACCGCCCTGCACGGTCTGGACCACGCCCAGACCCTGGCGGTGGTGCTGCCCGCCCTGCTGCAGGCCAAGCGCGAGCAGAAGCGCGCCAAGCTGCTGCAATACGCCGAGCGGGTCTGGGATCTGCGCAGCGGCAGTGACGAGGCGCGTATCGACGGTGCCATCGCCGCCACCCGCGATTTCTTCGAGCGGATGGGGATCAAGACCCGGCTGCGGGATTACGTGGCCGACGCCCGGATCGACGCCCTGCTGGCCAAGCTCGAAGAGCACGGCATGACCGCCCTGGGTGAGCACGGCGACATCGACCTGGCCCAGAGCCGGCATATTTATGAGGCGGCCTGGTAAGCAGAGCACGCCGTTGCAAAATGGTTACTTTTTCCCTTTTCATCTCATCAGATGAGCCAACGGCAGATTTCGTAAGAACAAAAAACGCTAAGGTAGAGGCCGGGTTAAACATTTTTTTTGACTGGTTGGATCACTTTTTTTAGCGCTTTTTGCTGGTATAAGCCCCTAATTTGGTTTGTTTTTTTTAATCATGGTCCGGGATGGGCTGAATTCTGTACCCGCCCGCCCGGGGCCGTGGTTGTAATAAAACTCCAAAATTTGATACTAATCACCCTCGCGCCTGAAAAGCGGGGGCCTGACCGTGACAGGAGGTCGAGGTGAAGCCTGCTGATTTTCATAACAAAGGGCCCGTGACCTGCACTTTGATCATGCCTTGTCCCCTCAGACATGAGAGACTTGGCGATGATTGTTTATTAACCATCAGGGAATAGTCATGCAGATTGGAATACCGAGAGAGAGTCTCGCCGGTGAGACCCGGGTCGCAGCGACCCCGGCCACTGTCGAGCAGCTGAAAAAGCTCGGCTTCGAGGTTGCCATCGAGGCCGGTGCCGGCCTGCGAGCCAGCTTCGATGATGCCGCCTTCGAGGCTGCCGGTGCCAGCGTGGTACCGAACGTCTGGCAAGCCGACCTTGTCTTCAAGGTCAACGCGCCGACCGAGGCCGAAATCGCACAAATTAAGGATGGTGCCACCCTGGTGAGCTTCATCTGGCCCGCCCAGAACCCCGAGCTGGTCAAGAAGCTTTCCGAGCGCAACATCAATGTGATGGCGATGGACATGGTGCCGCGGATCTCCCGTGCCCAGTCCCTCGACGCCCTCTCTTCCATGGCCAACATCGGTGGCTATCGCGCCGTCGTGGAAGCCGCGCACCAGTTCGGTCGCTTCTTCACCGGCCAGATCACCGCCGCCGGTAAAGTTCCGCCCGCCAAGGTGCTGGTCATCGGTGCCGGTGTGGCCGGTCTGGCCGCCATCGGGACCGCCGGTTCCCTCGGTGCCATCGTGCGTGCCTTCGATACCCGTCTGGAAGTGGCCGAGCAGATCGAGTCCATGGGTGGCGAGTTCCTCAAGCTGGACTTCGGCGGCGAAGATGGCGCTTCCAGCGACGGTTACGCCAAGGTGATGAGCGAAGAGTTCATCAAGGCCGAGATGGAGCTGTTCGCCCAGCAGGCCAAGGAAGTGGACATCATCATCACTACCGCCCTGATCCCGGGCAAGCCGGCACCCAAGCTCATCACCAAGGAAATGGTGGACAGCATGAAGCCGGGCTCCGTCATCGTGGACATGGCGGCCCAGGCCGGCGGCAACTGCGAATACACGGTACCGGGTGAACTGCATGTCACCGACAACGGCGTCAAGGTGATCGGTTACACCGATCTGCCGGGCCGCCTGCCTGCCCAATCCTCCCAGCTCTACGGCACCAACCTGGTGAACCTGATGAAGCTGATGTGCAAGGAGAAGGACGGCAACGTCGCCATCGACTTCGAAGACGTGGTGCAGCGCAACATGACGGTGGTCCAGGCCGGTGAAGTGACCTTCCCGCCCCCCGCCATCTCCGTCTCTGCTGCCCCGCAGAAACCCGCTGCCGCCAAACCGGCCGCCAAGAAGGAAGAGGCCAAGCCCTCCAACAAGAAGTTCGTGTTCGGTGCCCTCGGCATCGCCGCCTTCGGTTGGGTGGCCGCCGTAGCGCCTGCCGCCTTCCTCTCCCACTTCACCGTCTTCATCCTGGCCTGCGTGGTCGGTTACTACGTGGTGTGGAACGTCTCTCACGCCCTGCACACGCCGCTGATGTCGGTCACCAATGC
Source organism: Aeromonas sp. PrichA-15 (assembly GCF_017939245.1). Classification (NCBI taxonomy): domain Bacteria; kingdom Pseudomonadati; phylum Pseudomonadota; class Gammaproteobacteria; order Aeromonadales; family Aeromonadaceae; genus Aeromonas; species Aeromonas sp. PrichA-15. The sequence goes on from NZ_JAGKRH010000238.1 coordinate 46,659, forward strand.
CATCTCCGGCATCATCGTGGTCGGTGCGCTGTTGCAGATTGGACAAGGGTCGACCCTGGTCACCGTGCTGGCCTTTGTCGCCGTGCTGATTGCCAGTATCAACATCTTCGGTGGCTTCACCGTCACTCAGCGCATGCTGAAGATGTTCCGTAAGGATTAAGGGGGTTTAACGTGTCTCAAGGACTGGTAACAGCATCCTATATCGTTGCCGCCGTGCTCTTCATCCTCAGTCTCGCAGGACTGTCGAAGCAAGAAACGGCCAAGCATGGCAACCTGTTCGGTATCGCGGGGATGGCCATCGCCCTGCTCGCCACCGTCTTCAACCCGGAAACCAGTGGCGTCCACTGGATCATCCTGGCCATGGCCATCGGTGGCGCCATCGGCGTGCGTCTGGCCCTCAAGGTCGAGATGACCGAGATGCCCGAGCTGGTGGCCGTGCTGCACAGCTTCGTGGGCATGGCAGCGGTGCTGGTGGGCTTCAACAGCTTCATCGATCTGCACCCCTCCGCCCCCGCTGAAGTGGTGGTCTCCGTCGGTTCCAACCTGGATGCGACCCTGGCAGCCGCCCGGGCGGCGTTCGAGCAGGCGGCAAGCGTCGCCCAGGTCGAGCACCTCTCCGGCGCCATGCTGAACATCCACCTGGTGGAAGTGTTCCTGGGCGTCTTCATCGGTGCCGTGACCTTCACCGGTTCCGTGGTGGCGTTCGGCAAGCTGCGTGGCCTCATCTCTTCCAAGCCGCTGATGCTGCCGCACCGCCACAAGCTGAACCTGCTGGCCGTGGTGGTCTCCATCGCGCTGATGATCCACTTCGTCAACGCCGGTGGCTCCACCTTCGCCCTGCTGGTGATGACCCTGATCGCCTTCGCCTTCGGCTGGCACCTGGTCGCCTCCATCGGCGGTGCGGACATGCCGGTGGTGGTCTCCATGCTGAACTCCTACTCCGGTTGGGCGGCGGCGGCGGCGGGCTTCATGCTCTCCAATGACCTGCTGATCGTCACCGGTGCCCTGGTGGGTTCCTCCGGTGCCATCCTCTCCTACATCATGTGCAAGGCGATGAACCGCTCCTTCATCTCCGTGATCGCAGGAGGCTTTGGCTCCGACGGCGTGGCCTCCACCGCCGAGCAGGAGCTGGGCGAATACCGCGAGACCAACGCCGAAGACGTGGCCGACATGCTGAAGAACGCCAGCTCCGTCATCATCACCCCGGGCTACGGCATGGCGGTGGCGCAGGCCCAGTACCCGGTGGCCGAGATCACCCAGAAGCTGCGTGATCGCGGCGTCAAGGTGCGCTTCGGCATCCACCCGGTGGCCGGTCGTCTGCCTGGTCACATGAACGTGCTGCTGGCGGAAGCGAAAGTCCCCTATGACATCGTGCTGGAAATGGACGAGATCAACGATGACTTCGCCGACACCGACGTGGTGCTGGTGATCGGTGCCAACGACACCGTCAACCCGGCCGCCATGGAAGATCCGGGCAGCCCCATCGCCGGCATGCCGGTGCTGGAAGTGTGGAAGGCGCAGAACGTCATCGGCTTCAAGCGCTCCATGAACACTGGCTACGCCGGTGTCCAGAACCCGCTGTTCTTCAAGGAGAACACCCAGATGCTGTTTGGCGATGCCAAGGCCAGCGTCGAGGCCATCCTGAAGGCGCTGTAAGCGTTGACTGGATGAGACAAAAAGGGGGCTTCGGCCCCCTTTTTCTATGACCAGAGTGGGTGACCGTGGCAGGGAACAGACAGGCGGTGGTGCCTGCCTGTCCGGACTGACTGGCGAGCCCTGGCTCAATTAAAGTTGAGCAAAAGCACCAAAAAACCACCTTGAAGGCCTCTCATGAGGCCTTTTTGTCATTTCAGTCGTGATTTTGCTCACATTTTGTGGTGTTGTCTCACCAGTCGGGCATAATGCCCGCGCAAAAAGCGGATTTGCTCAATTTTATTTGAGTCCGCTTCGAATATCCTTACCCAACGTTGACCGGATGACCCCATGACCGAGGTAGCTCCCTTGCGCGACGCCAGCACACTGACCGATGAAGAGCGCCATCTGATTGCCAGCTTTGAGCCTGCGGTGGCGGCGCTGTCCGCCCTGTTTGGCCCGGGCTGCGAGGTGGTGCTGCACGCCTTTGACAGTCTGCACGCCTCCGTCATCAAGATTGCCAACGGCCACATCACCGGCCGCCAGGAGGGAGCGCCGGTCACCGATTTTGCGCTCGACAAGTTGCACAGTGCCGCCGGCAGCCAGTGGAGCAGTTATTTCTCCCGCACCCGGGAGGGCACCCTGCTGAAGTCCTCGTCCATCACCATCAGCAACCGCGAGGGCAAACCCATCGGTATGCTGTGCGTGAATTTCAGCCTGGACACGCCCCTTGGCAGCCTGCTCGACACCTTTGCCCCGCCCGCAGTGCCCCCTGCCCACGGCACCGAGACCTTCGCCAGCTCGGTGGATGATCTGGTGGCGCAGGTGATCGCCAAGGTGGACAGGGATCCCGGGCTGGGCAGCAACGTTCGCAACAAGGCGATCGTGCACCGGCTCTACGACATGGGCATCTTCGAGATCAAGGATGCCGCCCAACTGGTGGCCGAGCTGCTCGGCATCTCCCGCCATACCGTTTACCTGCATATCCGCAATCACAAGGCGGAACTGGCCGAACAACAATGACGAGCCCGCACGCGGGCGCCATGAACATGAGACACATCGCAATGAACGCACAATGGACCGACTTTATTACCCTGCTCAAGCGTGAAGTGGTGCCGGCCCTCGGCTGCACCGAGCCCATGTCGGTCGCCCTGGCGGCGGCCAACTGCCGCAAGCTGCTGGGGCAGGTACCGACCCGCACCCGCGTCTGGGTCAGCGGCAATCTGTTCAAGAACGGCATGGGGGTCGGCGTGCCCGGCACCGGCATGATCGGCCTGCCGGTGGCTGCCGCAGTGGGCATCACCGGTGGCAACCCGGATGCCGGGCTGGAGGTGCTCAAGAGCCTCACGCCGGATCAGGTCGAGGCGGCCAAGGGGCTGCTGCCCACCATAGAGGTGGATGTGAAGGATGTGCCCGACGTGCTCTACGCCGAGGTGCTGGCCGAAGTGGAGGGGCACAGCGCCCGGGTGGTGATCTGTACCGACCACACCCGCATCGTGCTGATGGAGAAGGATGGCGAGGTGCTGATGGTGCAGGACAGCGCCCCCGGGGTGCAGATCCAGCCCGCCAAGGCCGACAAGCCCGCCATGACCCTGAAGGAGATCGTGGCCTTCGCCCTGGAGGTGCCGCTGGCCGAGATCGACTTCATCCGCGAGGCGGCCACCATGAACCAGGCGCTGGCGGACGAAGGGCTGCAGGGCTATGGCCTGCGCATCGGCAAGATCCTCACCGATCAGGTGGAGCGCAAGCTGCTCTCCGACGACCTGATGACCCTGGCCATGCGCCTGTCGTCTGCCGCCTCCGATGCGCGGATGGATGGCGCCATGCTGCCCGCCATGTCCAACTCCGGTTCCGGCAACCAGGGCATTGCCGCCACCATGCCGGTGGTCGCCGCCGCCCGCTTCCTCAAGGCCGATGACGAGCAGCTAGCCCGTGCCCTGGTGATGAGCCACCTGGTGGCCATCTACATCAAGGCCTACCAGAACAAGCTCTCCGCCCTGTGTGCCGCCAGTACCGCCGCCATGGGATCGGGGGCCGCCATCACCTGGCTGCTGGGAGGCCAGTTCGAGCAGATCAGCCACTGCATCAACAACATGATTGGGGATGTTTCCGGCATCATCTGCGACGGCGCCGGCAGCGCCTGCTCCATGAAGGTCTCCACCTCCACCTCGGCGGCGGTGAAATCCTCGCTGATGGCCATCAACAACCTGCGCGTGCCCCAGAGCGAGGGGATCGTCTCGGACGACGTGGACCAGACCATCGCCAACCTGGGCCGCCTCTCCAGGGAGGGGATGCTGGATACCGACATCGAGATCATCAACATCATGCGGGCCAAGCAGCAGGGTAAGCACCAGTGACCCCGGAGTGCCGCCGTCGGCCATAAAAAAACCGGAGCCAGTGGCTCCGGTTTTTCATTGTCCGTTCGCTACTCAGCCGCGACCGAGACGGTTGTCCGGGTAGTTCTTGGCCAGCACTTCTCGGGCATGCTGGGCCAGGGTCGGCATCTTCAGCGTGTCATAGGCGTTGACCATGATTTCCAGCGCCTTCTCGGTCTCCACCGTGTCGGGATAGGTCTCGACGATCAGCTTGGCGCGGTTGGCGGCGGCGATCAGGGCGTCACGCTTGACGTAGTACTCGGCTACCCCCAGGTCATAGCGGGCAAGACGGTTCTTCAGGCCGATCATGCGGGCACGGGCATCGGCTGCATAGCTGCTGTTGGGGTAATTCTGCAGCAGGGTCTTGAAGTCCTGGAAGGCCTGACGGGCGTAGGAGGGGTCCTTGTCATCCCGATTGATGCCGAGGAAATCCTGGAAGAAGTTGTAATCCGCCGCCATGTTGGTCAGGCCGCGCATATAGAAGACGTAATCGATGTTCTTGTGCGCCGGGTTCAGGCGGATGAAACGGTCGATGTTGGCGATCGCCTGGGCGGTATCATCCTGCTTGTAGTAGGCATAGATGAGATCGAGCTGAACCTGGTTGGAGTAGGCACCGAACGGGTAACGAGAGTCCAGCGCTTCCAGCAGTTCGATGGCATTGAGGTAGTTGCCGGTATCCAGTTTGATGCGGGCTTTCTGGTACAGAACTTCCGGCGGTTCGTCGGGAACCTTGGGTTTGGTGCTGGAACAGCCAGTGATCAGGGTAGCGACCAAGGCGAGCGACATCAGCAGGTGAGACTTCTTTCCCATCAACAACATCCGGTCCATTTCCACGAAATTGGCAAAGTATCCGTTATGCTTGGCTAAAAGAAAAGCTAGAATACCCGGATTATTTCGAATTGATACCCCCGCTCAAGAGACCATACATGAGCCAGCATATTGAACTGACAGGCGAATTTCAGGATCACCAATTCGGGCAACGACTCGACCAGGCCCTGGCCGAATTGTTTCCCGACTACTCCCGGACCCGCATCAAGGAGTGGATTTTACAGGACAGAGTGACCCTGGACGGTCAGGTTGCCAATACCCCGCGCGAGAAAGTGGTGGCCGGGCAGCAGGTACATGTGAATGTGGAACTGGCAGACGACACCCGCTGGGATGCCCAGAACATCGAGCTGAACATCGTTTATGAAGATGAACACATCCTGGTGATCGACAAGCCGGCCGGCCTGGTGGTTCACCCGGGCGCCGGTACGCCGGACGGCACCGTGCTCAACGCCCTGCTGCACCGCTACCCCGGCATCGCCGAGGTCCCCCGTGCCGGTATCGTGCACCGTCTGGACAAAGACACCACGGGGTTGATGGTGGTCGCCAAGACCATTCCCGCCCAGACCCACCTGGTGGAAGCCCTGCAGGCACGCCAGATCACCCGTGAGTACGAGGCGATTGCCATCGGTCACATGACCGCCGGCGGCACCGTCGATGCCCCCATCGGTCGTCACCCGACCCAGCGTACCCACATGGCTGTGGTGCCCAACGGGCGCGAGTCCGTCACCCACTACCGGGTGCACGAGAAGTTCCGTGGTCACACCCGTCTGCGGTTGCGGCTGGAGACCGGCCGTACGCACCAGATCCGTGTCCACATGGCCCACATCAAGCATCCGCTGGTGGGGGATCCCGCCTACGGCGGTCGTCTGCGTCTGCTGCGCAACGCCACCCCCGAACTGACCGAGGCCCTGCGCGGTTTCCACCGTCAGGCGCTGCACGCCACCATGCTGAAGCTGGCGCACCCCATTACGGGTGAAGTGATGGAGTGGCACTCCCCCACGCCGCAGGACATGGTGGCGCTGATGGAAGTGCTGCGGGCGGATACCCTGGCCAATCCGGACGATCTGGTCTGGAACTGATCCCGGGGGCGGCCTTGCGACGATTCCTGCCGTAACCTGCCCTCCATGATCTGATGCGGGGCCCCTTGACTGGTTGCAGCCAAGGGGCCCCGTTTTCATATGAACGAAAGGAGCCACAGATGAACTGGATCGCACCCGACTGGCCCGCGCCGGGCAATGTCAGGGCTCTCTCGACCACCCGGGACGGCGGCATCAGCGAAGGGGTCTTTGCCGGTCTGAACCTCGGGGCCCATGTGGGCGATGCACCGGCCAGGGTCGAGGCCAACCGCGCCCGACTGCAACAGGTGGCGGGGATCCCCGGCACTCTCAACTGGCTCAACCAGGTACATGGCATCGCCGTCCATCCGGTGAGCGACCGTTATGAGCGCGTACCGGATGCCGATGCCGCCTGTGCTCATGAGGCGGGGCAGGCCTGCATCGTGATGACTGCCGACTGCTTGCCGGTGCTGTTCTGCGATCGGGCAGGCACCGTAGTGGCGGCGGCCCATGCCGGTTGGCGCGGACTGCAGGGGGGGGTATTGGAGGCAAGCATCGCCGCCATGGGCTGCGAGCCTGGCGAGATCCTGGCCTGGCTGGGCCCGGCCATCGGTCCCGCCGCGTTCGAAGTGGGTGGCGAAGTGCGTGAGGCCTTCATGACGGAGCAGGCGGAAGCGGCGACTGCATTCGTGCCATCCCTCAACGAAGGGAAATGGCTGGCGGATATCTACCAGCTGGCCCGACTGCGCCTCGCCCGCGCCGGCGTCACCGCCATCTATGGCGGCGAATACTGCACCTTCAGCGACAGCGAGCGCTTCTACTCCTATCGCCGCGATGGACAGACGGGTCGCATGGCCTCCCTTGTGTGGCTGGAAAAATAGCCGAAGAGGCGCTCGCGAGTGGCCGCAAGCGCCTCCTCACTCTCTGGTGATGGCCCTCCGCGACCATGTCTTGCTGCCGAGCAGGCTCAGGGTGCAGGCTGCCATTGCGAGGTCGTTTTCCCTCGGTCACCGCTATTGAGGAAAAAATAAACAGCCACCCCTTGAAATTGCCCTTCAAGACCACATCTTCCTTGTCAGAAAGCGATGTTGTTGCCGCGCATGCGGCGTCTGTCTTGAAGGGGGAGTGCAATGCGCCTCGATCGCCTGACCAGCAAATTCCAGATTGCCATTTCCGATGCCCAGTCTCTTGCACTGGGTCGTGACCACCAATTCATCGAACCCGTCCATCTGATGAGCGCCTTGCTCAATCAGGACGGCGGATCCATTCGTCCGCTGCTCACCTTGACCGGGCTCGACATCAATACCCTGCGCTCGCGCCTCGGCGAGGAGCTGGATCGCCTGCCCCGCGTCAGCGGGGTGGAAGGGGACGTACAGCTCTCCAACGGCCTCGGCCGCCTGCTCAACGTCTGCGACAAGCTGGCCCAGCAGCGCAAGGATCAGTTCATCTCGTCCGAGCTGTTCGTGCTGGCGGCCCTGGATGAAAAGGGGACGCTGGGCGAGCTGCTGCGTGCCCAGGGGCTGACCAAGGAAAAACTCGAGGCAGCCATCGACAAGGTCCGTGGCGGCAAGAAGGTGGAGGATGCCAACGCCGAGGAGAATCGCCAGGCGCTGGAGAAGTACACCATCGATCTCACCGAGCGGGCCGAACTCGGCAAGCTCGACCCGGTGATCGGCCGGGATGACGAGATTCGCCGCACCATCCAGGTGCTGCAACGCCGCACCAAGAACAACCCGGTGCTGATCGGCGCACCCGGCGTCGGCAAGACCGCCATCGTCGAGGGGTTGGCCCAGCGCATCATCAATGGCGAAGTGCCGGAAGGGCTCAAGAACAAGCGGGTGCTGTCGCTCGACATGGGGGCCCTGGTGGCCGGAGCCAAGTATCGCGGCGAGTTCGAGGAGCGGCTCAAGGCGGTTCTGAACGATCTGGCCAAGGAGGAGGGCAGCGTCATCCTCTTCGTGGACGAGCTGCACACCATGGTCGGTGCCGGCAAGGGCGAGGGTGCCATGGATGCGGGCAACATGCTCAAGCCCGCCCTGGCCCGCGGCGAGCTGCACTGCGTCGGGGCCACCACCCTCGATGAGTACAGGCAGTACGTGGAGAAGGATGCCGCGCTGGAGCGCCGTTTCCAGAAGGTGCTGGTGGAGGAGCCCTCGGTGGAGGACACCATCGCCATCCTGCGTGGCCTGAAGGAGCGCTACGAGCTGCACCACCATGTGCAGATCACCGACCCCGCCATCGTCGCGGCGGCCCAGCTCTCCCACCGCTACATCGCGGATCGCCAGCTGCCTGACAAGGCCATCGACCTTATCGACGAGGCGGCGGCCAGCATCCGGCTCCAGATCGACTCCAAGCCGGAATCCCTGGACCGGCTCGAGCGGCGCATCATCCAGCTCAAGCTGGAGCAGCAGGCGCTGATGAAGGAGGACGATGACGCCAGCCGCAAGCGCCTCGATCTGCTCAATCAGGAGTTGACGGAAAAAGAACGGGAATACAACGAGCTGGAAGAGGTGTGGAAGGCCGAGAAGGCTGCCCTCGCCGGTACTCAGCACATCAAGGCGGCGCTGGAGCAGGCCCGTCAGGATCTCGAGGTGGCGCGCCGCGCAGGGGACTTGGGCCGCATGTCCGAGTTGCAGTACGGCCGCATCCCTGAACTGGAGAAACAGCTGGATCTCGCCACCCAGGCCGAGATGCAGGAGACCAGCCTGCTGCGCAACCGGGTCACCGACGTGGAGATCGCTGACGTCCTGGCCCGCTGGACCGGCATTCCGGTGGCCCGCATGCTGGAAGGGGAACGGGAGAAGTTGCTGCGGATGGAGGATCAGCTGCACAGCCGGGTGATCGGCCAGGAAGAGGCGGTGGACGCCGTCTCCAACGCCATTCGCCGCTCTCGTGCCGGGCTGTCCGACCCGAACCGCCCCATCGGCTCCTTCCTCTTCCTCGGCCCCACCGGGGTGGGCAAGACCGAGCTGTGCAAGGCGCTGGCGGAGTTCCTGTTCGATACCCAGGACGCCATGGTGCGGATCGACATGTCCGAATTCATGGAGAAACACAGCGTGGCCCGTCTGGTGGGGGCGCCTCCGGGATACGTGGGTTACGAGGAAGGGGGCTATCTCACCGAGGCGGTGCGCCGTCGCCCCTACTCGGTGATCCTGCTGGACGAGGTGGAGAAGGCGCATCCCGATGTCTTCAACATCCTGTTGCAGGTGCTGGACGATGGCCGCCTGACCGACGGTCAGGGGCGTACCGTGGACTTCCGCAACACCGTAGTGATCATGACCTCCAACCTCGGGTCTGATCTCATCCAGGAGCACCACTCCGAGAAGGATTACGACGAGATGAAGGCCATGCTGATGGAGGTGCTGACCCGCAGCTTCCGGCCGGAGTTCATCAACCGGATCGACGAGACCGTGGTGTTCCACCCGCTCGGTGAGGAGCACATCAAGTCCATCGCCCGCATCCAGCTCAAGAGCCTGATGAGCCGTCTGGAGTCCCAGGGCTTCGAGGTGGAGGTGAGCGAGGAGCTGCTGACCAAGCTGGTCCACGCCGGTTTCGATCCCGTCTACGGGGCGCGTCCCCTCAAGCGGGCGATCCAGCAGAAGGTGGAGAACCCGCTGGCCCAGGCCCTGCTCAGCGGTCGGGTCATCCCGGGCAAGACACTGCGGCTGGGGGCCGACAGCAACGGCCTCACCATGACCCAGTAATGGGATTGTCGATGAAAAACGCAGGCCTCGTGCCTGCGTTTTGTTTTCAGGGTGATTGAGATGCTGACGTTTTCCGTTTTGGTGGATGATGATGTTCATCTACCCGGCTGCCTGCCTGAAAAGGGACTGTCGTTGCTGTTGGAGTGCGATGGACTCAAGGTGCTGTTCGACAGTGGTCGGGGCCGGGCGCTGCGGCACAATGCCGAGGTGATGGGGGTAGATCTTGGCTCTCTCACCCATGTGGTGCTGTCCCACGGTCATTACGACCATGTGGGAGGCATCGGCTCCCTGCCCGTCTATTCCGATCCTATTCCATTGATCGCTTGTCCGGATGTGTTCAATGAGCGGGGCTACTTCCTGCCGTTGCTGCCCCGACGCTACAACCTCTACCGCCTCTCGGGCGACCTGGATCCGCGACAACTGGCGACGAGAGGGCTGCTCCCTCACTGTTCAGCTGAGCCGGTCTGGCTGTCCGAGCGGCTGGTGTTCCTGGGAACCATACTGCGACGGGAGCAGGCCAAACCCTCCTTGCTTGGTTACATGGTGCGGGGCGGGCGGGTGGAGAAAGACCTCATCAGCGACGACTCGGCGCTGGCCTACAAGAGCGAGCAGGGGCTCATCGTCTTTATCGGCTGCGGTCACGCCGGGGTCGAGAACATCATCGAGTGGGCCAAGGAGGTGTGTGGCGACGAGCGGATCCACGCCGTCATCGGCGGCCTGCACCTGAAGTTTTCCGGCCCAGAGCGGGCGGTGGCGCTCGGAGCCTATCTGCAGGAAGAGGCGGTGGAGCGGTTGTTTGCCTGCCACTGCACCGGCAGCAGAAAGGCGGGGTTGCCGCGCCAGCACCAGATCGGGGCGGGTTTTGAGCACAGTTTTTCGGCGTAAAAAAACGGCAATCCGAAGATTGCCGGGAGGAATGTATTCGATGCGATCTGACGTGGGTTGGGCGGATCGCAGGGGCAAGCCCCAGGGTCGGCAGGCACAGTCAGCGACCATGCCCGCCTTACAGTCAGTCGGGATACGCTCTCCACCCCGGCTGACCAGCTTCGCTATCGCGTCTGTCCCGCGCCGTGTTGCCGCGATAGGAGGACAGAGGCAATCAAATCAATTCGTTACAGCATGCCTGGGATGGCAGCCTTCATTTCAGATGGCCAGACGCCGACCTGGACCTGACCGATGTGCTCTTTTTGCAGCAGCAGCATGGCCAGACGGGACTGGCCGATGCCGCCGCCGATGGTTTGCGGCATGCGTTCTGCCAGCAGATCCTGATGCCAGTCGTATTGCAGGCGATCCTCGTCCCCGGTGATGGCGAGCTGGCGGCGCAGGGCCTCTGCGTCCACCCGGATCCCCATGGAGGAGATCTCGAAGCTGTCTTCCAGCACCGGGTTCCACACCAGGATGTCACCGTTCAGACCCGCCAGCCCCAGCTCGCTCTCGCTGCTCCAGTCGTCGTAGTCCGGGGCTCGGACGTCGTGGCGTTCGCCGTGAGAGAGGGCGCCACCGATACCGATGAGGAAGACCGCTCCCAGCTCTTTGGCGATGGCGCGCTCGCGTCCCTTGGCATCGAGGTCCGGGTAGCGGGTCAGCAGCTCTTCACTGTGCAGGAACTGGATATCCGCCGGCAGGAAGGGGGTCAGCTCATGCTCGGCACAGACCGCGCGCTCGGTGGCCTTGATGGCGGCCCAGATGCCGCGCACCGTCTCCTGCAGATAGGCGAGATCCCGGCGGTCGCCCGGCATCACCTTCTCCCAGTCCCACTGGTCGACGTAGACGGAGTGAATGGGGCTGAGACGATCCTCGTCCGGACGCAGTGCCTTCATGTGGGTGTAGATGCCTTCACCCGGGCCGAAACCGAAGCGACCCAGAGTCTGGCGCTTCCACTTGGCCAGGGAGTGGACCACCTCATAGCTGTGCTCCGGCAGGGTTTTCACCTTGACCTGCACTGCATGCTCGCAGCCGGAGAGGTTGTCCTGGGTGCCGTCACCGACCCGGCTCAGAATGGGGGCTTGTACCTCCATCAGGCCGAGTTGCAGTGCGAGTTGGCGGGAGAACATCTCTTTGACGAAGCTGATCTGCTGTTGGCTGCGGATGTAGTGCTGTTTCATGCTGAATTACCTGTCGTGAATCCGTTGAATGCGGTGATTCTTCAACAGAATGCCAACTAAATTCAATATTCGATAATTGAAATAGGCTTTGTGTGTTTTTTTCTTCAAAATAAGCCATCAATTAATGATGAATCATTAAAAGGAGCGCAAAAAAGTGTCAGAAAATTATCGGATCGATAATCTCGATCAGGCCATCCTTACCGCCCTGATGGAGAATGCGCGCCTGCCTTACGCCGAACTGGCCAAACAACTGCTGGTGAGCCCGGGCACCATCCACGTGCGGGTAGAGAAGATGAAGCAGGCGGGCATCATCGAGGGAACGCGGGTGCAGGTGAACCCCAAGAAGCTGGGCTACGACGTCTGCTGCTTCATCGGGATCAACCTCAAGAGCGCCAAGGATTACCCGTCGGCCCTGGCCAAACTGCAGGCGCTGGACGAGGTGGTGGAGGCCTACTACACCACGGGCCACTACAGCATCTTCATGAAGGTGATGACCCGTTCCATCGACGAGTTGCAGACGGTACTGATCCACAAGATCCAGACCATCGACGAGATCCAGTCCACCGAGACGCTGATTTCGCTGCAAAACCCGATCCTGCGGGATGTGAAGCCTTGAGTCGGGTGGTCTGAGGGGGGCGTAGAGATCCCTATCCCGTGCGAGACCCTGTTCGCGCAGCAGAATGCGACCCTGCGGGAGATGACACCCTGAACGGTGGATCAGGGTTCGATATAGGGGATGCCGTATTTGTCGTAGAGGGCCTTGAGCCGGCCGTCCCGCTTCATGTGCAGCAGTTCGGCATCATAGGCGGCCATCAGGGCCGGGGTGTCGGCATCGGCCCGGGAACGGGTCCAGACATTGAAGTAGGGGCTGGTCTTGAGGGGCTTTGGCAGGTAGTCGAGTTTGCCTTCCAGTCCCTCCTCTCTTATCTGGGTGAAGGCGGTGACCAGGGACATGGGCACCACGTCGATGCGACCGGCGATGAGTTTGCGCAGTTGCAGCTGGTTGATGGGGATCTCCTGGAAGTGATAGCTCGGGTCTGTCATGGCTGCCGCGAGCTCGGGGGTATAGGAGAAATCCCGGGTGACACCGATGCGCCAGGGTTTGAGATCCGTCAGATGGTCATAATGGATCCGGCCTGCGGACTCCTTGCGTATGAAGAAGTGCCAGCTATGGAGCATATGGGCCTGTTTGGGGTAGAGCAGATAGGCCTCCCGCTCCGTTTTGTAGGAGTGGGTCAGCAGCAGGTCATAGAAGCCGCTTTCGGCATTGCGGGTGAGCCTGGCCCCCGAATCGATGAGCTCAATCCTGATGGGGGTATGGAGCGTGCCGAAGATGGCGGTGACGAGATCAACATCCAGCCCGCGAGGGTGTCCCTGTGCATCCAGCCACTTGAGAGGGGGCTCCAGGATGCCACCAATGACCAGCTCCCTGGCTGACAGCCAGCAGGGCAGCAGCAAGCAGAATACGAGCAAGCGTCGCACGTTACATCTCCTGAGCACTCGGGACGGGGTCGCATCCGGCAGGGACTGTGACCGGCACCTATCTAACTAGAGACGACCACGGATGGCAAACCCTGAAATGGGGAGGGGACAAACGAACGGTGCCGGTGGGAGGGGGGCGGCGCTGCCTCGACAGGCCGCCCCGTGGCAGAGTCGGGCGGGATGGACCAGCCACTCGCCGGCTGTGGGCGGGAGGGTGGTCGGCATGAAACGTGTGCGAGGTGGCCTGCCTCAGGTTGCCTGACACTGTTTCATCTGGGTGTTGAGGGCCTGCATCACCTGACGACGGCTGATGATGCCCGTTACCTTGCCTCCCTCCATTACCGGATAGACCTTGGGTCTGGCCCCGGCCATCTGGCGGGCGAGATCCACGATGTTGTCATCGGGAGAGACGAACAGCGGGGCCCGGCTCATCAGATCTTCGACCAGAGTACGGGTGTCGCAGTGATAGCTGCCCGTGAGCAGGGCGGGAATGCAATCCTGCTCGGAGAGAAATCCGACGAGGTGCTGATGGTCATCCAGTACCGGCAGGCCCCCCAGGTTTGCCCGATGGAGTCTGTCCAGCGCCTCGGCCAGACCGAGGCCGGGGTGCAGTGAGTGGGTCAATGGCTGCATATGATCGCGAATTTGTAGCATGATGGTGGCTCTATGGGGGTCGATGGGGCCACTATGCCCGGTGGCCGTGAAAGGGGGCCAATGGGTTTTGCCTCGGACATCGATAGGTCATGGCCGATGAATGGGCCCTCCGTGCGATCCTGCATGGATCGGGGAGGGCGACAACCACAAGGAGAAGGTATGCGTGCATTGGTAACGGGCTGTGGCCGTCGTCTGGGATTCTATCTGTGCGAGCAGCTGGTGGCCGCTGGCTGGCAGGTGACGGGCAGCTATCGCAGCGAACGGCCCGAGCTGGATCGTCTGCGAGACGTGGGCGTCGAGCTGGTACAGGCGGACTTCACCCGGGAAGAGGAGGTGGGCGCCGTGGTGACGGCGCTGGCGGCCCATGAGGATCTTGCCCTGATCATCCACAATGCCTCCGCCTTCGAGCCCCAGGCGGCGGATCCTGCGGTGCAGCTGGCCCAGTTCGATCAGTTCTACCGGGTACACATGGCGGCTCCCTTCCAGCTCAACCGGGCGCTGGCCCCCGCCCTTGCTCGCCAGCCCAACGGGGGCATCATCCACATCACCGATATCTACATCCATGCCCCGGCGCCCCAGTTTGCCGCCTACGTGGCCACCAAGGCGGGAGCCCATTCCCTGGCAATGAGCTTTGCCCGCGAACTGGCACCGGCCGTGCGGGTCAACACCATAGAGCCTGGCCCCATCCTGTTTCTCGACGAGCACGGGGATGACTGGCGCCAGCAGGTGCTGGCGAAGACGCCGCTGGCGCGGGAAGGGGGTCTGGAGCCCATCTGGCAGGCGGTACAGATGCTGATGAAGAACGACTACATGACCGGGGCCAGCATCCGGGTGGACGGGGGGCGCGCCCTCGCCGTCATCTAGGGCAAGGCGGGCCGCCATGACATGAGGCGCCTTTGGGCGCCTCATGTGTGTGAACGGCTCAAGGGTGCCGGATGGCGGCGTGCCGGGAAGGGGGGCCGGGGTGGCCGCTGCCGGGAAGCAGGGCCTCGTCTTGCTGGCAGAGATGGATGGGGGCCTGGCCGATACGCTGCTTCGCAAACACCTTGCTGCCCGGCAGGCCGAGGGTCACCTTGCCGGAGTCCACACTGCCGCCCTGATACATCTCCGCCAGCAGATCCCCCAGGTAGGCATCCACCCCGGCCTCGGCGAAGTCATCTCGTTCGCCGCAGGCCAGTATGTCGATGTCCAGTGGCCTGTCCGCCACCTTGCACAGGGGGTTGCTGCGATCCCGGCCATGGGCCAGCTCCATGGTGACAAATTCGGCCTTGAGCTGGGCGGGGGAGAGGTCGCTCTGGACGACGAACAGGCAGTTGAGGAAGTCGTGGCGCGAATGCATGCCCACGGGCTTGGTCTGGATGACGGAACTCAGGTGAAGGCGACCAAAGCGGGCCAGCAATTCGGCGACGGCCTGACTGACGTGCAGGGCGGGGTCGAGATTGGATCCAATGCTACAGAGATAAAACATGCTTTCCATTCCTTGGGTTGGGCTCGTCTGAAATATATACGCAGCTCACGGTTATGGGATTCACTATGAATTAACATGTCGTTATCTGTTGTGATCCAACGCTGATTGGCAGAAAGGAGGTTTGCATGAGCGTAGAAATGAAATGGGCACTGTTGGCCGCGTCAGGGGCCCTTGCCATGATCATTGTCATCCGTGTGGCGTCCGTCGGCCTGGCGTGAATCCGGCCTCGGTGAGCAATCAAACCGGCTTTATGGCCGGTTTTGCTTTTTGGGGCAGTGCGGATATGCTGGCTCCCCCATGACGAATCGAGACCGCAGAAGATGACCAAGGTTCGGCCCCGCTCCCTGCTCCAGGTAGTACTGATGGGCTTCGTGCTGGTGCTGATGCCCCTGGGGGGCATGATCTGGCACGACAGTCAGGCTCTCTCCCACCTGGGCCAGCTCACCAGCGACGAGATGGAACGTGCGGTGCGGGACACTCGCCGGGCGACGCTGCTCTCCACTCAGGCCATCGATCTCGAGCGCACCCTGCGCCGCTATGCGGTCCTGGGTGATGACCGCATCCTGGCCAGCTATCGGCAGCAGCTGGTGCGCTACCGGGAACTGCTCGCGACCCATCAGGACTCCATTCCGGATGCCGAGGTCTACGGAGATCTCGAGGCGGCGCTGGTCTGGCTCGACGGCCTGCAGGATCTGCGCAAGGCCAGGCAGGAGGCGACCAGCCCCCGTTTCACCGATTTCAACGAACTGAACCAGCAACTGGAGGTGGTCACCCGCAGCCAGGTGGATGATCACGTGACCCGCATGCGGGGCGCCATCGTGGAGCTGAAACAGCAGATCTGGTGGGTCAGCGGCTTCGTGGCCGGGCTCAGCCTGCTGCTGGTGTTGCTCTTTACCTACCTCATCATCCACCCGGTACGTCAGATTGAGTCGCGGATCCTGAGTTTGGGCGCAGGCGTCGAGCCGGATCAGCGCCCGGTGGATGGCCCGGCCGAACTGGTGCTGCTGGGGGAGCGGATCAGCTGGCTGCACGACAAGCTCAAGGAGTTGGAACAGCAGAAATACCAGTTCCTGCGCCACGTATCCCACGAGCTGAAAACCCCCCTTGCCGTGCTGCGGGAGGGGGCTGATCTGCTCTCGGAGCAGCTGGTGGGGCCCCTCAACGGGGATCAGCAGGAGATCTGCCAGATGCTGGAGGAGAACAGCCGCCGTCTGCAGACCCTGATCGAGCGGCTGCTCGACTTCAATCGCCTCAGCCAGCAGGAGGTGTTCACCCTGTCCGAGGTGCCCCTGGCGCCCTTGTTGTCAGACTTGTCCGAAGAGTACCGGCTCGCGCTGGAATCCAAGCAAATCAGTGTACACTTGCCGCCCGAGCCCATCAGCCTGCGGGCAGAGCCCTACCGCCTGCGACTCATCCTCGACAATCTCTTTTCCAACGCGGTCAGCTATGGCGCCAGGGGCGGACAGATCTGGATCCGCGCCGGGGCGGGGGCGGGCGGCGGCTGGCTGGAGGTGGCCAACGAAGGGCCTGTCATCCCGCCAGACGAGCGGGAGCGCATCTTCGAGCCCTTCGAACAGGGCAGCATAGTGCGTCAGGGATTGCTGAAAGGCTCCGGCATGGGCCTCTCCATTGCCCGGGAGTCTGCCATGAGCCTGGGCGGCGAGCTCAGGCTGATCGAGGATGCCCAGGCGGATGTCTGTTTCCGGCTGGATTTGAACGTGCGCCCGAGCTGACGGGCGTGGCGGCGACCCCGCAGGTGCGGGTGGCGCCTTGACACCGAATATTGAGAGGAGCGGGCAGGTGCCTGTTCCCCACCAGGATCTGAAGTGACATTCAAGATGAAACGATTTGTGATTCCCGTATTGATGATAGGCCTGCTCGCTGGCTGTTCCCTGCTGCCTTCTACCAGCCTCACCGAGCCTTCCCAGGAGGCGATCGCCAGGCGGATGGAGTTTGCCAACAAGGAGATGCAGGTGCGCCTGCAATACTCGGACTGGCTGCTGGCCAGCCATCCCCAGCAGCGGATGCAGGAGCGCCAGCGACTGGCCGGCGCCACCGACCTCGAGAGCCGGGTCAGCCTGGCCATGGTCAACACCCACCCGTCCGAATCGGTGGCCAGCCGCCGGGCCGGGCTGGATCAGCTGAAAGCTCTGTTGCCGGAGCTCGGTCTCGATGCCCAGGCCTTCCTGCGCAGCTGGATCGCCCTCGGGGAGGAGCTGCTGGTGCGAGACAGCCGCCGCGACGATCAGAGTCAGGAGGTGAAGCGTCTGCGCCAGCAGATAGAGCAGCTCTCCGCCATCGACGAGCAGCTCAACCAGCGTAAGCTCAATGGGGGAGGTCAGCCATGACAGCTTCGGACAGCGCCGCAATGACCGCGTTTTTCGCCAAGAGGGGGTGAGAGCATGAGCCGTATTCTGCTGGTGGACGATGATGCCAGCCTGCTCAAGCTGATGAGCATGCGCCTGCGCAGCCAGGGTTACGAGGTGGATACCGCCGACAGCGCCGAAGGAGCGCTGGACAGGCTGCGCCAGCAACGGGCCGACCTGGTGCTGAGCGATCTGCGCATGGGGGGCATGGACGGGCTGGCGCTGTTCGAGCGGATCCAGTCCCAGTGGCTCGGCATGCCGGTGATCATCATGACCGCCCACGGCACCATTCCCGACGCCATCCAGGCGACCCGCTCCGGGGTGTTCAGCTTCCTCACCAAGCCCATCGACAAGGACGAGCTGCTGGTCACCATAGAACATGCTCTCAGCCTGACCCGTCCGAAGCAGCAGCAGGAGTGGCAGTCCCTCATCCAGACCCGCAACCCGCAGATGGAGCAGTTGCTGATCCAGGCGAGCAGCATCGCCACCATGGACGTGCCCGTGCTGATCCTGGGCCCCTCCGGCGCCGGCAAGGGGGTGATGACCCAGGCGCTGCACCAGGCCAGCCACCGCCGCGACAAGCCGCTGCATACCATCAACTGTGCGGCTCTGCCCTGGCCCGCGCTGGACTTGCAGCTGTTTGGCGAGGATGGCCAGTCCGGCCTGTTTGCCGAGGCCAAAGGCGGCACCCTCTTCCTCGACGAGATAGGGGATCTGTCGGAGTCACTCCAGGCCAAGTTGCTCCAGGTGCTGGCGGAGTATGGTCAGGGTACCCCCGAGGTGCGGGTCATCAGCTCCAGCCATCAGGATCTGGTGACCGCCATGGAAGAGGGGCGTTTTCGCGAGGATCTCTTCTACCGCCTCAACGTGGCCAACATCACCCTGCCGCCGCTGAGCGCCCGCAGCGAGGACATCCCCCTGCTGGCCCGTCAGGCGCTGGACGATTACCGCAACCGTCACCCCGATTGCGCCGCCCTCGGCTTCTCGCCGGAGGCGCTGGCCCTGCTGGCCGCCGCGGCCTGGCCGGGCAACGTGCGCCAGCTCTGCGGGGTGGTGGAGCAGCTCGCCAGCCTCTGCTGCAGCCCGGTGATAGGCGCGGCCATGGTGGAGTCGGCCCTGAGTGGCGGCGGTGGCGGTATTCCCTCGTTCAACGAGGCGCGGGCCGAGTTCGAGAAGGAGTATCTGATCCGGCTGCTGCGCACCACGGAGGGGAACGTGACCCTGGCGGCCAACATGGCGGGGAGAAACCGCACCGACTTCTACAAGCTGCTGAATCGGCACGGCATCGAGGCGGCAAATTTCAAGTCGAAGGGATAAATGACAGAGGGGCGGCCCGTCGATGACGGGCCGCCCCTCTGGTTTCCGACCGAATCGGTTACCTTGCCAGGCTCAGGCTCAGGCTCAGGCTCAGGCTTATGCCGGGTCGCTGACGCCGCCGGTGGAGAGGGTCTTCTGGGAGAGCCAGAGGCCGCTCGCCTTCATCAGATAGCCAAACAGGGCGCCGATGATGAGGGAGGGCAGAATGAGCCGCCACTCGCCTGCGGCGCCGAAGGTGGCACAGCAACCTGCGAAGGTGCCGGGAATGTAGGCGAGCCACTGCTGCCTGGCCTGCACGCACATCAGGGTGGCCACCACCCCTGTCATCAGATAGCCCGCCATGCCGGCCCCCCACCAGGTCTCCCCGTGGATCAGCAGGAGTGCCCACAGCATGCCGGTGGTGTTGCACAACAGGGTCTGCAACAGCGCCTTGTAACCGCCACTCGAGGCGAAGTAGCTGGTGCAGCCGAGGAAGCCGACCCAGGAGATGAGACCGAGTGCGGCGGCCAGTCCACCCCAGACGGCGGAGAGGATCCCGGTCGTGATGGCGATGGCGAACAGTGGGCTCATGGCGTGACTCTCAGTGGTTGAATCCGGAAAAGGAGGCAGCCTACTCCGCGGTAGAGCGGCAGCAAGCGGGGGCCGGATTGTGTGTGATCCCGGTCACTCTTTGCAACTCTGGAATACGCTTGCGCTCGCGAAAAAAATTCATTGGAGGCGCCGCAGACCTTGTTCCATAGTTAGAAGCCCTGTCCTGCTCATGGAGTGAGTCTGATGGTGCCAAACGTGATCGTTCCTCTGCTGGTGTTCGTAGTGCTCTTCCTGGCCGGTACCATGGCCAAGGCACTGCCCCTTTACCAACTCATGTAATTCTGTGTGAAATAAAACTCGGCCGGGGCGGGTCTTATGGTTGTCAACCTCATCGTCCCGGGAGTTTTTTCATGTTGATCAAGCGCCGTACTTCTCATCACCCCACCGAACAGGATGTCACGCCGGAAACCGTCTATCAGGATCGTCGCCGCATCCTGAAAGGGCTGGGCCTGGGCGTCGGTGCCGCCACCCTGGCGTTTCCGGTGAAGGCCAGCCTGCTGGATCTCTTCGCACCGGACAAGCCGGCCCCCGTGGCCCCCACCAGACCCCTCGACATCCGTGCCGCGACCCGGCCAGAGGGATTGATCCTCACCCCGGAGGAGAAGGCCACCACCCACAACAATTTCTACGAGCTGGGGACCGACAAGGGGGATCCGGCCCGCAACGGCCATTACCTCAGGCCCGAGCCCTGGACCCTGAAGGTGGAAGGGGAGGTGGCCAAACCCTTCACCCTGGATGTGTGGGATCTCATCAACAAGAGCACCCTGGAGGAGCGCATCTATCGGCTGCGCTGCGTGGAGGCCTGGTCCATGGTGTTGCCCTGGAGCGGCATTGCGCTGGCGGATCTGATCCGCCGTGCCGAGCCCACCAGTCGCGCCAAGTTCGTGGCCTTCGAGACCCTCTATGATCCCGAGCAACTGCCGGGGCAGGCCTCCCGTGCTCTGGGGGGCGGCATCGATTATCCCTATGTGGAGGGCTTGCGCCTCGACGAGGCCATGCACCCCCTCTCCTTCCTCGCCATGGGGCTCTATGGCAAAACCCTGCCCGCCCAGAACGGGGCTCCCATCCGGCTGGTGGTGCCCTGGAAGTACGGCTTCAAGAGCATCAAGAGCATCGTATCCATCCGCCTGGTGGAGGAGATGCCCCCCACCACCTGGAACCTGCTGGCCCCCAACGAATATGGCTTCTACGCCAACGTCAACCCGAACGTGGATCACCCGCGCTGGAGCCAGGCGAGCGAGCGTTTCATCGGCGAGGGGGGCATCTTCGGTGCCAAGCGCCAGCCGACCCTGATGTTCAATGGCTACGGCGACGAGGTGGCGTCCCTCTATCAGGGGATGGATCTGCGTAGATGGTATTGAGACTGACGCGCTGTCCGAATGATCTCTTGCCCCCTTTTCCCCTGGTGGGCGAGGGGATGAGAAGCGGGAAAAACATGACGGGAACTGCAATATGACGCCGAGACTGAAAACAGCCCATATCAACGGCTTGCGGGCGCTGGTGCACCTTGGTTCGCTCGGCTTTCTGCTCTGGCTGGGCTATGCCGTGCCAGCCGGGCTGCTGGGGGGGGATCCGGTCCAGGGGCTGACCCATTACCTTGGCAAGGGGGCCCTTCACCTGCTGTTGCTGACCCTGCTGGTGTCGCCGCTCGCCAAGCGCTGGCGCCAGGGGCAGCTCATCAAGTTGCGCCGCCCCCTCGGGCTCTGGTGCGCCGCTTGGGCGTCCCTGCACTTCATGGTCTGGCTGGGGCTGGATCTGCAGTTCGACTGGGGGCTGATTGGCGGCGAGCTGGTGAAGCGCAGCTACATAGTGGTGGGCATGGTGGCGCTGCTGCTGTTGCTGGCGCTCGGCATCACCTCGATCCCGGCCCTGTTGCGGCGCATGGGGCCTGCCTGGCAGAAGCTGCACAACTGGATCTACGGGGTGGCTCTGCTGGTGCCGGTACACTACTGGTGGTCGGTCAAGAGCGGGTGGCAGGAGCCCCTCATCTATCTGGTGCTTGCCTGCGCCTTGCTGTGGCCCCGTCGGGAAAAGCTGCTGCGCCCCTGGCGCAGGCGAGCGCAAGTGGCCGGGAGGGAGGCGGCGCAACAGTCGTCACGCCCATAGCAAAAGAGGCCTATTCGGCCTCTTTTTTGGTGATCTCGCCGGTGTTGGCATCGACCTGCAACTGGACGCGCTGATCGTCGGCATCCAGGGTATCGACCTCGAATTTCTCCCCTTCCAGCTCCACTTCCCGAATGTCGTGATACCCTTGTGCCAGCAACAACTTGACTAGTCCGGCCATGTCGAGACGTGTCTGCGCCGCCCAGCCAAAGGTGGAAAAGAGGCACAAGATCAGCAGGATACTGCGTGGGATCATATTCATTCCGGATTCATGGCTGGCACACTATAAACGGCATTATGTTAGGTTTTGAGAGATGAATCACCCATGAATAGCGCGCTGCCCCTGCTTGGATTGCTGCTGCCGATGCTGGTTCAGGCGGCCCAGCCGAACGAGGCCTTGCTGCAACAGGCGGTCAGCGAGGGGCGGGTCCGCCCTTTTCATGAGTTGATGGAGGTGGCCTCCCGCCTGCCGGTGCGCGTGCTGCGCGTCGATCTGGGTGAGGAGGATGGCGTCTGGCTCTATGAGCTCAGGCTCATCGACGAGGAGAACAGCGTCATCAAGGTGGGCTATCGGGCTGACAACCTGGAGATGGTGTGGCTCAAGGGCCACCATCTGGAGCGCCTGTTCGCTCCGCGCCCGCCCCCGGAAGAGGAGTAACGGCGTGAGTCCGCGAACCTACCGCCGTCCGGTTCGTCCCCCCAACCGTTGCCGGTGCCGGCACAACCCTGTTTTGGATACCCATGTATGCGCATTCTGATAGTTGAAGATGAAAAGATCCTCGCGGGCCAGCTGGCGGAACAGCTGCGTCTGTCCGGTTTCGTCACCGATCTCTGCCACGATGGCAACGAGGCGGGCTTTCTCGGCGAGACCGAACCCTATGACGCCATCATCCTGGATCTCGGCCTGCCCGGTCGCGACGGCCTGAGCGTACTGAAGGAGTGGCGCAGCAAGGGGATGGACACCCCGGTGCTGGTGCTGACCGCCCGTGGCCAGTTGCACGAGAAGATTGAAGGGCTCAACGCCGGGGCGGATGACTACCTCACCAAGCCCTTCCAGGTGGCGGAGCTGGTGGCCAGGGTGCAGGCGCTGGTGCGCCGGGCGGCGGGGAACGCCAGCTCCATCCTCGAGATCGGTGGCGTGCGTCTCGACATGGCGGCGTCCCAGGTATGGTACGAAGGGACCCCCATCAAGCTCACCGCCCACGAGTTCCGGGTGCTGGGCTACCTGATGCAGCACAGGGGCAAGGTGGTGTCCCGCAGCGAGCTGATCGACCACATCTATGCCCAGGATTTCGATCGCGACTCCAACACCGTGGAGGTGTTCATCGGCCGCATTCGCAAGAAGACCCACGCCGATCTCATCGAGACGGTGCGCGGCCTCGGCTACCGGATCAACGAATGACACCCTCGCAACCGATGGCGGGGTGGGTTGAATGAGGCTGGTACGCACCCTGCGAGGTCGGCTGGTGGTGATCGCCATGGTCTGGTGCGGTCTCTTCCTGTTCGCCACCGGCTTCAGCCTGCAGACCATGATGCGCAACTACTGGCAGGAGGCGGAGGCCGATGGCCTGCGCCTGCAGCTCTACGATCTGCTCTCCCGCCTCGAGATCCAGCCGGACGGCATGCCGGTGGTCACCGAGCCCATGGCCGACCCCCGTTATCGCCAGCCCTACTCCGGCTACTACTGGCAGCTGGAGCTGGGGGAGACGGTGGTCAGCCGCTCCCGCTCCCTGTGGGATGCCCATCTGAGCGCCCACGGCCTGAAGTCGGCCTTCGGCGATCCGGATCTCTTCGTCGGCAAGGGGCCCAACAAGGAGCCCCTGCTCATCATGACCCGTACCGTGCTGCTGCCGGGGTCTGATCGGGTCTTCACCCTGGTGATGGCCAAGGACAGCAGCGCCCTGACCCAGACCCTGAAGAAGACCCGTATCAGCCTCTTCCTCGGCCTCGGCTTCGCCGCCACCGGCCTGGTGCTCGGCTTCATGTTCCAGATCCTCTACGGCCTGCGCCCGCTGCACCTGCTGCGTCGCGAGCTGAGCCGCGTCCATCAGGGTCATCAGGAGGGATTCCGGCTGCGTTACCCCCTGGAGATCCAGCCGCTGGTGGAGGACATCAACCGCCTGCTGCACCACTATGGCGAGCTGCTGCAACGAGCCCGTTCCCACACCGGCAACCTGGCCCACGCCCTCAAGACGCCGCTCAGCATCATGCGCAACCAGGTGATCCAGTTGCCGCCGGAGGATCAGGCCGCCCTCGGCGAGCAGCTCGACCAGATCCAGCGCCACATCGACTACCACCTCGGCAAGGCGCGGGTGACCGGCGCCGCCAAGATCCTCGGGGTGTCGACCCCGGTGCGGGCCCGGGTGGAGTACATCTGCCGCGCCTTCTCCCGCCTCTATCCCGGCAAGATGGTGGACTTGCAGGTGCCGGTCAATCTGGCGGTCGGGGTGGAGGAGCAGGACTTCGACGAGATGGTGGGCAACCTGCTGGAGAACGCCTTCAAGTGGTCCGCCAGCGAGCTGCGCATCTCCAGCGCCGAGCTGGGGGGCTGGATCACCCTGCGCATCGAGGACGACGGTCCCGGCATGAGCGAGGATCAGATCGCCAAGGCGGTGCTGCGGGGGGTGCGCCTCGACGAGAAGGTGCCGGGTTCCGGGCTCGGTCTCAACATCGTCTCGGATCTCGCGGAAGCCTATCGCGGCAGCCTCATCATGGGGCGGGCCGAGCTGGGGGGGCTCGCCGCTTCCCTCTCCCTGCCCAAGGTGGCCAGGGTCGAGTGATGGGGCTCCCCGTCGGGGGCCCCTTTTGTGCCGCCGTGCTGGCAAGGGTGCGGCACCCGGCATAAGATACGTCTCTTGTTTCAGGTGTAGGAAGGGTAGCAATGACTGACGATCCTTGGGCTTTGTGCCATCTCGATGATTCGTTCGATGCCTCGGTGCTGGGCACCAAGGGGGCCCAGATCCAGTGGTTCGAGGACAGGGATGCCCTGATCCAGTTCCTGCTGGAGGATTTTGTCGACCTGCTGGCCGACGTGGGCGAGCTGGACGAGGATCAGACCGAGAGCGCCCGCGAGCGCTTCACCCTGCTGGTGGAGCAGAGCCTGGATGATCGCACCCTGATGGATGCCATCAACGATCTCGCCTCCGGCCTGCGCCGCATTGCCTGGCTGGGGCCCCTCTCCGAACTGGCGGAGTTGAGCGACGACTTCGCAAGCGGGCTGCGTGCCTTCTTCTGGAGCCAGTATGACGGTGACGAGGATGACCCCGAGGCCTGGGTGCCGGAAGATCTCTGGCCCCAGCTGGTGGAGTGTGCCGAAGAGTACATGGTGGAAGGAGACTTCTGAGCCACCTTGTCCCCACTCTGGCTGCAAGGCGGGTGGAGTGTGCCGAAGAGTACATGGTGGAAGGAGACTTCTGAGCCACCTTGTCCGCGCTCTGGCTGCAAAGCGGGTGGAGTGTGCCGAAGAGTACATGGTGGAAGGAGACTTCTGAGCCACCTTGTCCGCGCTCTGGCTGCAAGGCGGGTGGAGTGTGCCGAAGAGTACATGGTGGAAGGAGACTTCTGAGCCACCTTGTCCCCACTCTGGCTGCAAGGCGGGTGGAGTGTGCGGAAGAGTATATGGTTGAGGGTGACTTGTGATTCTGAGCCACACCACAAACTGCGATAAGAAAACGGCGCCTTGATGGCGCCGTTTTTGTTGCTCAGTCCTCTACTCAGCCGTTGGCCGGTACCTCGTGCGCCGTGTTGGCGAGCACTGGCCCGATATACTTCTCTATCTGCAATTGGGCCATGTGGCCGCAGTTGCCTTGCGCCAGGCTGGAAGAGCCCTCGTCGAAGGTGAGGCAGTTGACGTTGCCGTTCTTGCAGATGCTGCCCGCTTCCCCCGGCTTGGCCGGATCGAACCAGGCCCCTTCGCAGATCCGCACCACGCCCTGACGCACATCTTCGGAGAGCAGGGCGCCCACCAGGATCTGGCCGCGCTCGTTGAAGGCCCGCACCAGATCGCCATCCTGGATGCCGCGCGCTTTGGCGTCGTCAGGATGGATCAGGATCGCCTCCCGATCGGCGATGGCGAACTTATCCCGCAGCGGAGTGTTGTCGAGCTGGGAGTGCAGCCGCTGGGTCGGGTGGGAGGTGTTGAGGGAGAGCGGATAGCGCGCTGCCGTCTCGCTCTTCACCCACTCCTTGGGCTCATACCACTTGGGATGACCGGCGCAGTCGGCATAACCCATCCCCGCCACCGTGCTGGAGAAGATCTCGATCTTGCCGGACGGGGTACCGAGGGGGTTGAGCAGCGGGTTCTCGCGAAAATCGGCGTGACGGATCCACTGGCGGTTGGCTTCCGGGATCGGGAAGCGGATGTAGTTGTTGGCCTCCCAGAACATGTTGAACGGCGGCAGCGCCACCCGGGCACCGCGAGCCTGGGCCGC
This sequence comes from Aeromonas sp. PrichA-15, assembly GCF_017939245.1. Taxonomy (NCBI): domain Bacteria; kingdom Pseudomonadati; phylum Pseudomonadota; class Gammaproteobacteria; order Aeromonadales; family Aeromonadaceae; genus Aeromonas; species Aeromonas sp. PrichA-15. The sequence goes on from NZ_JAGKRH010000238.1 coordinate 72,769, forward strand.
CATGCCGTCGTACATCTGCTTGAGCCACAGCATCTCGTCCTTCCCTTCGGTGAACTGCTCCTGCACGCCAAGCTTGGCGGCGATGGCGCTGAAGATGTCGAAGTCGTTGCGGGACTCATGCTGGGGGGGGACGCACTGGTGCATGGGGAAGACGTAGCGCTGGGAGTAGTCGCCCCCCATCTCCAGGTCGTTGCGCTCGTAGCTGGTGGTGGCCGGCAGTACGATGTCGGCGTGCTTGGCGGTGGCGGTCCAGTAGGGCTCGTGGACGATCACCGTCTGCGGCTTGCGCCAGGCCTTGAGCAGGTTGTTGGTGTCCTGATGGTGGTGGAAGGGGTTGCCGCCCGCCACGTAGACCAGCTTGATGTCCGGATAGGTCACCTTGCGGCCGTTGAAGTCGATGGTCTTGCCCGGGTTGGCGAGGCAGTCGGCGATGCGGGCCACCGGGATGGGGGCCGGGCTGTTCTTCGGTGCGCTGCCAGCGGAGATGCCCGCCAGAATGCCGCCCTTGGCGGTGGGGCTGCCACCGGAGGAGTAGTGGTAACTGAAGCCGTAGCCGCCCCCCGGCAGGCCGATCTGGCCCAGCATGGAGGCCAGAGTGACCAGCATCCAGTTGGGCTGCTCCCCGTGGTGCTGACGCTGCATGCCCCAACCGGCCATGATCATGGTGCGCTTGGCGGCCATGTCGAGGGCCAGCTGGCGGATCACCTTGGCATCGACGCCGCAGATGGCGCTCGCCCACTCGGCGCTCTTGGGCTGACCGTCATCCTTGCCGAGCAGGTAGGCGAGGAAGGTGTCGAAGCCGACGGTGTAGCGATCGAGGAAGGCCTGATCGTGCTTCTTCTCGCTGTAGAGGGTGTGGGCCACCCCCAACATCATGGCCACGTCGGTATAGGCGTTCGGGGCAATCCACTCGGCATTGGCCTGCTTGGCGGTCTCGTTGTAGACGGGGTCGATGCTGATGACCCGGGTGCCTTTCTCTTTCAGCGCCTTGAAGCCGGCCTGCCCCTCGTGATCCGGCATGTTCCAGCTGTTCTTCAGGGTCACCTGGGCGTTGACCCCCCAGAGCACCACCAGTTCGGCGTGTTCCACCACGTTGGGCCAGGCGGTCTGCTGCTCGTACACCTCGATGGAGCCCATCACGTGGGACATGATCACCTGGGCCGCGCCGGTGGAGTAGTCCCCGGCATAGCCGGTGAAACCCCCGGCCAGGTTCATCAGGCGGTGCAGCAGGGTGCGGCTGTTGTGGAACATGCCGACACTCTTCCAGCCGTAGGATCCGGCGTGGATCGCCTGCGGGCCGAAATCAGACTGGACGCGCTGGATCTCGCCGGCCACCAGTTCGATGGCCTTCTCCCAGCTCACTCGCACCCACTCGTCGGCACCGCGCAGCTCCGGTCTGGCACCCGGGCCGTGCTCCAGCCAGCTCTTGCGCACCATGGGGTACTTGATGCGGTTCTTGGCGTGGACCTGGAACGGCGCCATGTCGATGAGGTCATTCGGTGCCGGATCGTCGGCCACCGGCTGGACCCGCACCATGCGGCCCTCTGAGACGATGGCCTCGAAGGCCCCCCAGTGGGCGCCGGTCAGGATGCCTTTCTGGGCGGGCACCAGGGTGGGGAACTGCTCAAGGGCCGTGCTGACGGCCTTGGCCAGGGCGCTTTTCGGGAAGAGACCAGCCAGCAGGGGCAGGGCGGCACAGGCCCCCAGCCCCTTGAGCAGAGTACGGCGGGAGAGGTTGGTCTGTTGGTCATTGAAAAAAGTCATGGGAGAGTCCTCTGTTCCTGCCTTAATGGGCCGCGCTCATGTCGCTGGCGTGTTTCTGCACGTATTGGGTGAGCATGCGCGCCTGCTCCGGGGTGAGGGAGGTACGGGACTCCATCCCCTTGATGACGCCGATCCACTGGTTGGCGTTGAAGTGATCCAGCGCGGTGAGGCCGTGACAGCCGGTGCAGTTGTTGGACATCAGGGTGGAGGCGTATTGCCACAGCTTGCCCTGGTCGCCGATGAGCTGGCTCTGGTCGACCCAGGCGGTCAGGCTGACCTGATGCCAGGTGAGGTTGGTGGCGCTGTCGGTCTCGCTCTTGCCGGTCACGAGGGCTTTTCTGGCGGCTTCGCCGACCAGCACGCTCAGGATCCGTTTGCCGGGGGCGGCGTAGAACACCTCGCTCACCCCGTCCTGCTGCCAGCCGTCGATGCGCACCTGGGCGCGGCCGTTGTCGTTGGCCAGCACTTCCACCTGGGTGGAGGGCATCAGGGTGCCTTCATCAGTCTTGGCGCCGGCATCCAGATAGAGCGGGGTGGTGGCGATGGCATAGCGGGTGGTGACGGTGGCCGGGGTCTGGGCGGCGGCTTGCGCCAGCTCGCTGGCACCGGCGGCAGCCAGGCCGCTCATGTCCGGCATGATGTGGGCGACGCCGCGGTGGCAGTCGATGCAGGTCTGGCCCTCCTTGATGGCGACCGGGTGCTCGGCACGGGCATTGGGGCGCTGGGCCAGGATGTCCATGGCCGCGTAGCTGTGGCAACTGCGACAGGTGGCGGAGTCATTGGCCTTGAGCTGATCCCACACGGTCTGGGCCATGCGCAGCTTGTGGGCCTCGTATTTTTCCGGGGTGTCGAGGGTGCCGATCGCCTCGTGATAGATGTCTTTCACGGCGCGGATTTTGGTCCAGAGATAGGCGGCGGGTTCACTGGGGATGTGGCAGTCGGCGCACTCGGCGCGGATCCCCTTCACGTTCTGGAAGTGGACACTGCCCTGATATTCGGCGAGGGGGGTCTGCATGGAGTGGCAGGAGACGCAGAACTCGGTGGAGCTGGTCTTGTGCAGCACGGTGACGGTGACGCCCAGTGCAACGACCCCCAGCAGGGCCCCGAGCAGCAGAAGCCAGAACCAGGTCTTTCTCAACAGTTTTCCAAGCATGGTGACGGTGTCCTTCGAATTCGGGTATTACCAATATAGTAGTAGTCCCAAGATTCGATGGGTTGACCTCGGTCATGATTTTTATTTCGACATGTAAGTAATTTTTGGGTTTTTTTTTGTTTGGGTATGCTTTTTTGAATTTTAATCGCACTTTTATCCTTCAACGGGAGCGGGATGTCCTGTGATGGGAGCGATGCCCAAGCCGGGGCGGGGAGGCCGCGCACCACCCCGGGGCTTGGGGTTTGCGGTGAGAGGATTGTATACTGTTCACATATACAGTATTCAGGTGTATCCATCATGCGACTCTTTATCGCCGAGAAACCCAGCCTTGGCCGCGCCATCGCCGATGTCCTCCCCAAACCTCACAAGAAGGGGGAGGGTTTCATCGAGACGGCGCAGGGAGACGTGGTGACCTGGTGCATCGGCCACCTGTTGGAGCAGGCCGAGCCCGATGCCTACGATGCCGCCTACAAGCAGTGGCGCATGGAATCCCTCCCCATTGTCCCGACCCAGTGGCAGCTGGTGGCCAAACCCAAGACCAAGGCCCAGCTGGCCGTCATCAAGGGGCTCATCAAGCAGGCGGACTGCGTGGTCAACGCCGGTGACCCGGACAGGGAAGGGCAACTGCTGGTGGACGAGGTGATCGACTTTCTCGGCTATCCCAAGACCAAACCGGTTCAGCGCTGCCTCATCAGCGATCTCAATCCCCCCGCCGTGCGCCGCGCCCTCGACAAGCTCAGGGACAACAAGGAGTTCGTGCCGCTGGCGGTGTCGGCGCTGGCCCGTAGCCGTGCCGACTGGCTCTATGGCATCAACATGACCCGGGCCTACACCCTGCTTGGCCGCAAGGGGGGTTGCAGCGAGCTGCTGTCGGTGGGCCGGGTACAGACCCCCTTGCTCGGTCTGGTGGTGCGCCGGGATCTCGAGATCGAGGCCTTCGTTCCCAAGCCGTTCTACGAGGTGATGGCCCATCTGCTGACCCAGGGCAACGAACGCTTCACCGCCAGGTGGCTGCCATCGGAGGCCTGCCTGCCCTGGCAGGATGAGGAGGGACGGGTGCTCAACCGGGCGCTGGCCGCCAAGGTGGTGGAGCGGATCCAGGGGCAGCCCGCCCGGGTGGAGGCGGTGGAGGAGCAGGCGCGCAAGCAGGCGGCGCCGCTCCCCTACAACCTCTCCAGCCTGCAAATCGATGCGGCCAAGCGCTTTGGCATGGATGCCAAGCGGGTGCTGGATATCTGCCAGAGTCTCTACGAGCGGCACAAGCTCATCACCTATCCCAGATCCGACAGCCGCCATCTGCCGAGCGAGCACTTCAACCGGGCCGGCCAGGTGCGGGAGGCCATCGCCAGCACGGCCCCTGCGCTGGCCAGGGCGGTAGCCGAAGCGGATGGCAGGATCCGCAGCAAGGCGTGGAACGACAGCAAGGTGGATGCCCACCACGCCATCATTCCCACCGAGAAGAGGGGGAACGAGGGGAGCCTGGGGGCCGACGAGGCGAAGCTGTACGGCCTGATTGCCCGCCAGTATCTGCTGCAGTTCTACCCGCCGTTCGAGTACAACGACAGCAAGGTGTTGCTGCGCATCGCCGGAGGGCTGTTCCAGGCCAAGGCGCGCCGCATCCTCAAGGCGGGCTGGAAGGCGCTGCTCGGAGTGGAAGAGGATGACGAGGAGGAGGCGGGAACCCTGCCTGCCCTGAAAGAGGGGGAGGAACTGCTGTGCGAGCGGGGGGAACTGCTGGAGAAGATGACCCAGCCCCCCAAGCCGTTTACCGATGCCACCTTGCTGGCCGCCATGACCGGCATCGCCCGTTATGTGCAGGATCCCGAGATCCGCAAGACCCTGCGGGAGACCGATGGCCTCGGCACCGAGGCGACCCGGGCCGGGATCATCGATTTGCTGTTCAAGCGCCGCTTCCTGGTGCGCCAGGGCAAGAGCATCAAGGCCACCCCGACCGGGCGAGCCCTGGTCCAGGCGCTGCCCGCGACCGCTACGACACCGGACATGACGGCACTGTGGGAGCAGAGTCTGGGCCAGATCGCCGAACGTCACGGCAGCTACCAGCAGTTCATGGGGCCGCTCACCGAGCAGCTCAACGGCCTGATCGAGGGGGCCCGGCAGGATTCCGGCGCCAGCTTCAGCGCGCTGCCCAAGGCGGCGCCCGGTGACAGCAAGCAGCGATTTGCCCGCCGCAAGCGGACTGCGTCCACCGCCGCACGCCCCCGTACGAGCAAGAGTGCTGGCAAGAGTACGGGAAAGAGCTCTGGCAAGGGGACGACCAGGGGCAAGGCGGCCTGAGGCTGGCGCGCGCCGTGATCACATAGAAAAGAAAGAGGGGCCGGAGGCCCCTCTTGTATGGATGGGATGGCTTACCCCGTGTAGACGCTCTCTTCCGGATAACGGATGCGGGTCTCCACCGGACGGGCCAGCATGATGGCCAGGGTGAGGGGCCCCAGACGGCCACAGATCATCACCAGCACCAGGATCAGCTTGCCCGGCTCGCTCAGTGAGGCGGTGATGCCGGTGGACAGACCCACGGTGGCAAAGGCCGAGATGGTCTCGAACATGATCTTGTCGAAGGGTTGCGACTCCGTGAGCATCAGCAGGAACATCGCCAGCATCAGCACCATGGTACTGACGATGATGATGGCCAGGGAGCGGGTCACTATCTGGGGTGACAGGGTGCGGCCGAAGGCGGTGACATGGGGGCGCTTGGTCAGAAACGCCCGGGTCGCCAGCAGGACGACGGCAAAGGTGGTGACCTTGATACCGCCCCCGGTCGAGGTTGCCCCGGCACCGATGAACATCAGCATCATCATGAACAGCAGGGAGGCCGGCACCATCTGGCCGATATCCACCGTGTTGAAGCCCGCCGTGCGCGCGGTGGCCGACTGGAAGAAGGCGGCCAGCCACTGGCTCCCGAAGGAGGCGTTGCCCAGGGTGCCCGGGTTGTTGTGCTCCAGCAGCCAGAAAATCAGGGTCCCCAGCAGCAGCAGGGCAGGGGTCATCAGCAGCATCAGCTTGCTGTGCAGTTTCAGCTTGCGCCAGCGGCGGTTGCGCACCAGGTCGACGATGACGGTGAAGCCTACCCCCCCCAGGATCAGCAGGGCCGGTATGGTCAGGCTGATGATGGGGTCATCCCGGTAGTCCATGAGGTTGTTGGCAAACAGCGAGAAGCCGGCGTTGTTGAAAGCTGACACCGCGTGGAAGAAGCTGACGTAGAGGCCGTGGCCCCAGCCCATGTCGGGCACCCAGCGAATGGCCATGATGGCGGTGCCGATCAGCTGGGCAATCAGGGCGAACAGGACGATGCGCTTCACCAGCTGGACGATGTTGACGGATCCCTCCTGGCCCAGCGCCTCCTTGGCCAGCACCTGTTGGCGCAGCCCGACCCGCTTGCTGAACATGGCGATGAGCAGCAGTGTCATGGTCATCTGGCCGAGACCACCAATCTCCATCAATATCAACAGGATGATCTGCCCCTGCAGGGTGAAGGCGGTGCCGGTATCCACCACCCCGAGGCCGGTCACGCTGATGGCGGAGGTGGCGGTGAACAGGGCGTTGATGACGGTGACCTCACCCTTGTGGCTGGAGGGCTGGACCAGAAACAGGGTGCCGACCAGCAGGATGATGAGGAAACTGCCCAGGATGAGCTTGGCCTCGCTCCAGCGGGAATTGTCTTCCCGATGCAGGGTGAAGGCGTAGTTGCTGCGCCAGTTGATCATAGGGTGTCGAGCCAGTGATCGATGGCGTGCTTGTTGCCGGCCAGGATCAGGATATCACCGAGTTGCAGCTCCATCTTGCCGGTCAGGACGTTGTGCAGCACCTCACCCCGCTTGATGGCCAGCAGCTGGAAATCGCTTTGCTGCAGCAGGCGCAAGTCGGCCAGGGTGCGGGTGTTTTGCTGCAAGCCGATCACGAACTCGGTCAGCACCATGTCGTGACCCAGCTCCAGGTAGTCGAACAGCCGGTTGTCCAGCATGCTCTGGGCTACCCGGCGGCCCATGTCCCACTCCGGGTTGATCACCTTGTCCGCGCCCACCTTCTGCAGGATCTTGGCGTGGAACTTGTCGCGGGCCTTGACCCAGACCTTCTTCACGCCCGCCTCTTTCAGCACCAGCGTGGTCAGGATGCTGGTCTCCAGGTTGTCGCCGATGGCGACAAAGACGATGTCGAAATTCGCCAGGCCCAGTTCGGCGACCGTGGCCTCGTCGGTGGCATCGGCCACGATGACGTGGTTGCAGAGGGTGGCTATCTGGCGGGTCTTGCTCTCGTCGATGTCGATGGCCAGTACCTCGGCATTCTGGCGCTGCAACTCTTCGCACAAGGCGCTGCCAAACAGGCCCAGGCCGATGACGGCGAATTGATTGTTCATGCATGCTTCCTCAGCGGGATGAAGGGATTACTCTACTCCAGCGCCGTGAGTCCGAAAAGTGTCCGGGTTTTTTGTCCCGGGGGATCTGGGGTAAACTGCGCCCTTGTCCTTGTCGGAACACACAGATGAAACTCACCCCCCACGCCTCCCTGTCGACCCTCAATACTCTGGGCCTGGACGCACACTGCCTCTGGCTGGCCGATGTGACCGGGCCGGATGATCTCGCGCAGCTGCGGACCAACCCGGAGTTGGCCCCCTTGCCGCGTCTGGTGCTGGGAGGAGGAAGCAACATCCTGTTCTGCGATGACTTTGCCGGTCTGGTGGTCCACAACGGCCTGAAAGGGATCACGCTGCACGAGGAGTCCGAGCATTGGCTGCTGCACGTGGCGGCAGGTGAAAACTGGCACGAGCTGGTATGCCACGCCCTGCAACAGGGCTGGCACGGGCTGGAGAACCTGGCACTCATTCCCGGGACGGTCGGGGCGGCCCCGGTACAGAACATCGGTGCCTACGGGGTCGAGCTGGCCAGCGTCTGTGCCTACGTGGAGGCGTTCAACTGGCAGAGTGGCGAGGTTGCGCGCATCGCGGCGGCCGACTGCCGGTTCGGTTACCGTGACAGCATCTTCAAGCACGACTATCAGGACTCCCACTTCATCACCGCCGTCGGTCTGCGCCTGCCCAAGGCATGGCGTCCGGTCGCCGGTTATGGCCCGCTGGCGGCGCTGGGGGATGCCCCTTCGCCACAGGCCATCTTCGACACCGTCTGTGCCACCCGCATGGCCAAGCTGCCGGATCCGGCGGTGCTGGGCAACGCGGGCAGTTTCTTCAAAAACCCTGTGGTGCCCGCCGCCCTGGCCGAGACCCTGAAACAGCAATACCCGCAGATGCCCTGCTACCCCGCAGCAGAAGGGCAGGCCAAGCTGGCGGCTGGCTGGCTCATCGATCAGTGCGGTCTCAAGGGGTTTGCCATCGGTCGTGCCGCCGTCCATCAGGAGCAGGCGCTGGTGCTGGTCAATCTGGGGGGCGCAAGCGCCATGGAGCTCATCGCGCTGGCGGCCCATGTCCGCGACAGCGTGGAGCACCAGTTCGGTGTGGTGCTGGAACACGAGGTGCGCTTCATTGGGCGCCTGGGTGAAACTTGGCTCGACGAGGTACTGGCATGACCCTGACCCCCGTCAGACAGACTCTGATCACCCTGCTCAGCGATGGTCAGTTTCATTCCGGCGAGCAGCTGGGCGAGCGCCTTGGCATCAGCCGGGCGGCGGTGAGCAAGCACATGGCCGCGCTCAAGGATCTGGGGCTGGATCTCTTCAGCCTGACCGGCAAGGGCTATCGGCTGGCGGTGCCCATGGCCCTCTATGACGAGGGGCGGCTGCAGGCAGAGGCACCGATGGCACCGGTGCACTGCTTCCCTGTCATCGACTCCACCAACCAGTACCTGCTGGAGCGTGTCAACACCCTGAGATCCGGGGAGAGCTGTCTGGCCGAGTGCCAGACCGCCGGGCGGGGACGCCGTGGCAAACCCTGGGTTTCTCCCTTCGGTTGCCAGGTGATCCTGAGCATGTACTGGCGGCTGGAGCAGGGCATGGCGGCGGCCATGGGGCTGAGTCTGGCGGTCGGGGTGGCCGTGGTGCAGGCACTGGAGTCCCTCGGTTATCCGGGAGTTGAGCTCAAGTGGCCCAATGATCTCTACTATCAGGGCCGCAAGCTGGCAGGCATCCTGGTGGAGATGAGCGGCAGCGCCGGCGCCAGCTGCCATCTGGTGATCGGGGTCGGCCTCAATCTGGCGATGCCGAGTCGGGAGGGAGAGAAGATCGATCAGGCCTGGTCCGAGCTGCGCCATATCCAGCCCGAGCTGGTGGATCGCAACGAGCTGGCCGCCTGCGTGCTGCTGCACCTGCAGCAGGCCATGCAGACCTTCGAACAGACGGGGCTGGCGAGTTTCGTCGAGAGCTGGAACCGGCTCGACCACTTCGCCGGCCAGCCGGTGAAGCTGCTGATGGGAGAGCAGGTGATCCGCGGGATTGCCCGGGGGATCGACGAACGCGGAGCCCTGCGTCTGGAGACGGAAGAGGGGCTCAAGCTCTATCTGGGAGGGGAGCTCTCCCTGCGGCGGGGGGACTGAACCCATACGCTCATGACGACTGAATGGAAGAGGGGGCCTGCGGGCCCCCTCTTCCATGTATGCATTGCGACAGTGGTCACTTGCGCAGCTTGATCTGCTCGATGGCGTGCTCGTTGCCCTTGGTGAGGATGAGGTTGGCCCGCTCCCGGGTCGGCAAGATGTTCTCTTGCAGGTTCAGGTAGTTGATATCCTGCCAGATGTTGTTGGCGATCTCGGTCGCCTCGCTCTCGGCCAGCTTGGCGTAGTGGTGGAAATAGGAGTCGGGATCCGAGAAGGCGCCGCTGCGGAATTTGAGAAAACGATCGATGTACCAGGTGCGCAGCAGCTCGGCGTCAGCATCCACATAGATGGAGAAGTCGACGAAGTCCGACACGAACACACGATGGGGGTCCTGGGGATAGTCCATGCCGCTTTGCAGCACATTGAGCCCCTCCAGGATCAGGATGTCCGGCTGCTCCACCACCTTCTTCTCGTCGGGCAGGATGTCATAGATCAGGTGGGAGTAGACGGGGGCCTCGACCTTCTCGTGGCCGGTGCGGATATTGGCGACAAACTCCACCAGATGGCGGATGTCATAAGACTCGGGGAATCCCTTGCGACGCATCAGGCCACGGGCTTCCAGCTCCTTGTTGGGAAACAGGAAGCCGTCGGTGGTGACCAGCTCCACCCTGGGGTGCTCCGGCCAGCGCTCCAGCAATGCCTGAAGGATACGGGCCGTGGTGCTCTTGCCCCCCGCCACGCTGCCGGCGATGCTGATGATATAGGTGCCCTTGCCGCGGGACTGACCGAGAAACTGCTCCAGCACCCGGCTGCGGCGCTGCTTGGCCTTGACGTAGAGATTGAGGAGACGGGAGAGGGGCAGATAGATCTCTTCCACTTCCCGCAATGACACCTTCTCGTTGATCCCGCGCAGGGTCTGCAGATCGTGCTCGGTCAGGGTCAGGGGGACCGCATCGCGCAATAACGCCCATTGTTCGCGGGTGAATTGCAAATAGGGGTTATGCTCTGTCGTCATGGTGTCATCACTGTTTCTTGGGCAGGGCGACCATACACCAAGGGATCGGGAGCGACAAGGGACGCGTCCGGTCGGGACGGAGAAGGAGCGTTTTTTTGCCTGGATCCCGGCATAAATGCACATTTTGCAAGGTGCAATGGTTGCATCCCCAAAATCCTTACCATAAAATGCGCGACGCTTGGATGTCTGTCGTCTATTTGCCCAGCAAAAGCGACAAAAACAACGGGTGCAAGCAGAATTACCGTTGTGGCATTTATGCAACTGGAGGGGTTCCCGAGCGGCCAAAGGGATCAGACTGTAAATCTGACGGCTCTGCCTTCGAAGGTTCGAATCCTTCTCCCTCCACCATATTTCTCTGCGGTTTGAGTTCTTTGGGTTAGAGAAATGCGGGCATCGTATAATGGCTATTACCTCAGCCTTCCAAGCTGATGATGCGGGTTCGATTCCCGCTGCCCGCTCCAAGATGCTGATATGGCTCAGGTAATTCTGAGAGCCACACCTTAGGGTGAGTTCGGCAATCGAACCAGCCTGTCAGTACCAACCTCTCTACTCCCCTTGATTCAAATCCATCATATAAACTGTTCTGTGGTTAGCTTGCCACCGCGTACTCAGCGTTAGTTTAGAGGGACGATCATGTCTAAAGAAAAATTTGAGCGTAATAAACCGCACGTTAACGTGGGTACCATCGGCCACGTTGACCACGGTAAAACCACCCTGACCGCCGCCATCACCAACGTGCTGGCCAAGCACTTCGGTGGTAAAGCTTTCGCCTTCGACCAGATCGACAAGGCACCGGAAGAGCGTGAGCGTGGTATCACCATCAACACCTCCCACGTAGAATACGACACTGCAACCCGCCACTACGCCCACGTAGATTGCCCGGGTCACGCCGACTACGTTAAAAACATGATCACCGGTGCTGCCCAGATGGACGGCGCAATCCTGGTAGTAGCAGCGACTGACGGCCCGATGCCGCAGACTCGTGAGCACATCCTGCTGGGTCGTCAGGTAGG